>JBASRP010000355.1:0-4408 GCA_049273905.1 Actinomycetota bacterium | reverse complement strand
GTCCGCTTCGGCGCGCGCACGACCGCGCCGCCGCCGAAGGGTTCGAGGCGACCGACGACGCGATGCTCCTCGAGCGGCTCGGCGTCGAGATCGCGATCATGCCGGGCGACGAACGCAACCTGAAAGTCACGACGCCTGACGATCTCGCGCTGGCGGAAGCGTTGCTCGCCGCGGGGCAGCGGAGACCCTGATGGGTCACTACGTCGGCGTCGGATTCGACGCCCACCGCTTCGCGGACGGACTCCCCCTGATGCTCGGCACGATCGAGGTCGAGCATCCGCAGGGGCTCGCCGGCCACAGCGACGGG
The DNA here is from genome assembly GCA_049273905.1 of Actinomycetota bacterium. GTDB lineage: Bacteria > Actinomycetota > AC-67 > AC-67 > AC-67 > JBASRP01. The sequence continues at coordinate 4,101 of JBASRP010000355.1, read as the reverse complement.
GACGTGCTCGCGCACGCGATCGTCGACGCCATCCTCGGCGCCGGCGGCGGTGGAGACATCGGCGGCCGCTTCCCTTCGTCGGATCCGCAGTGGGGTGAGATCGACAGCCGTGTCTTCCTCGACGACGTCGCAGCCTGGGCGCGCGAGAGCGGCTTCACGATCGCGAACGTCGACGCGACGGTGATCTGCGAGGAGCCGCGCATCGACCCCTACCGCCAGAAGATGCAAGACGCGCTCACCGCCGCGACCGGCGCGCGCCGCGTGAACGTCAAAGCCACGACGACCGACCGCATGGGTTTCACCGGCCATGGCGACGGCATCGCGGCCTTCGCCGTCGCCCTGCTGAGCGATTCGAGCGGCTAGACGCGCCGCGCGCCCTCTGAAGTGATGCAGATGCCCTATTGAAGGTGTTTCTGCGCATCCTTACGATCATCACGCCGACTCGGCAGGGGGGTGCGCCATGAGGCGTCGAGGGTTGATGGTCGCGCTGGTCCTAATCACCGCGGTGATCGTTCCCGCATCACAAGCGAGCGCCGCCGGCCCAGACAGGGGATGCCCGCCAAAGTTCGACCTGACGACGAACCGCCAGGCCGTCAAGCTCCTGGATAGGGATTTCCACCCGGACGAGACCCACGACGCGAACGTCGCGTTCATCGACACGATCGATAACAACGACGACGGCTTCGTCTGCCTGCAACTCAAGAAGCCCGACGCCCACTTCCCGGATAACTGGGTGGACAACACGTCGAACCATTAGCGGCGGGCCGAACCGCAACCAGAACACCTGAACGGACGCGCCAGAGGGCCACTGCTACACTCGCGGCCCGATGGCCCTCGCCGTCTACAACACCCTCTCCCGGCGCAAAGAACCCTTCGAACCTCTCGAGCCCGGCCGCGTCGGGATGTACGTGTGCGGGCCCACCGTGTACGACCACCCGCACCTCGGCCACGCGCGCGCCGCGGTCGCGTTCGACGTGATCCGCCGCTCGTTCGAGTTCCTCGGGTACCGCGTGATGTACGTCCGCAACGTGACCGACGTCGACGACAAGATCATCGCGCGCGCCACCGAAGAGGGCCGCACGCCGTGGGAGGTGGCAGAGGAGTACACGCGCGTCTACAACGAGCAGATGGCCGCCCTCGGGGTGCGGCCGCCGAACGTCGCGCCGCGCGCGACCGGCCACATCCAAGACATGATCAAGCTCATCGAGGAGCTCGTCTCCAGTGGGCACGCGTACGCGGTCGAGGGCGGCGACGTCTACTTCTCCGTTGCCAGCTTCCCGTCGTACGGCGCGCTGTCGAACCGCAGCCTCGAGGACGTGCGCGCCCGCGAGCGAGTCGAGCCCGACCCGCGCAAGCGCAACCCGCTCGATTTCGCGCTGTGGAAGGGCGCCAAGCCCGGGGAGCCGTCGTGGAGCTCGCCGTGGGGCGAGGGCCGTCCCGGATGGCACATCGAATGCAGCGCGATGTCGTCGAAGTATCTGGGGCCGACGTTCGACATCCACGGCGGCGGCCAGGACTTGATCTTCCCGCACCACGAGAACGAGATCGCGCAGTCCGAAGCGGCGACGGGCGTGCCGTTCGCGCGCGTGTGGTTGCACAACGGCTTCGTCACGATCGATCAGGAGAAGATGGCGAAGTCGCTGAAGAACTTCGTGACCGTCAAAGACGTCCTGGCCGACTACCCGGCGCCGGCGGTGCGGACGCTGCTCGCCGGGGCGCAGTACCGGTCGCCGATCGACTTCTCGCCGCAGGCGCTCGACGACGGCCGCGCGACGTGGGACCGCCTGGCGACCTTCGGTCGCAACGCAGCGAGCGCGCTCACGGGTCACTCGGCCGAGCCGGTCGACGCGCCGGCGGAGCCGTGGCGCTCGAAGTTCACCGCCGCGATCGAGGACGACTTCAACACGCCCGAGGCGCTCGCCGTCCTCTTCGATCTGGTGTCGAGCGGCAACGCGCTGCTCGAGAAGATCGACCGCGGCGACGCCGACGCGGTCCGCGAGTTGGCAAGTCTGCATCGCGAGTTCGACACGCTTGCCGAGATCCTCGGCGTGAGCCCCGGACGGGATTGGCCGCAGGAGCGCGGAAGCGCGGCGCTCGGGCCGCTCGTGGAGTTTCTGCTCGAGCTGCGCGAGGAAGCCCGGCGCGCGAAGGACTTCAAGCGCGCGGACGAGATCCGCGAACGGCTCACGGCTGCCGGCGTGACGGTCGAGGACCGTCCCGGCGGGCCCCGCTGGTACGTCTGACCCGTGGCGCGCGACCAGATCGAAGGACGCAACCCCGTTCGCGAGGCGCTACGCGCCGGACGTCCGATCACTCGCCTGCTCGTCGCCGACGGCGCCGCCGCCCGCGGTCCTCTCGCCGAGATCATCTCCTCGGCCCGCGCCGCCGGGGTCCGCGTCGACCGCGTGCCGCGCGAGAAGCTCGACCGTATGGCGACGAGCCGCGCGCACCAAGGCGTCATCGCCGAGACAGAGGGGTTCCGGTACCGCTCCTGGCGGGAGGGGCTGGCGCGCGCTCAGGAGCGGGGCGAGAAGCCCCTGTTGCTGGCGCTCGACGGCATCACCGACCCCGGCAACCTAGGTGCGCTCCTGCGCAGCGCCGAGGCGGCCGGCGCCCATGGAGTCGTGATCCCGAGCCGCCGGGCCGCCGAGGTCACCGCGGTCGTCGAGAAGGCTTCGGCCGGAGCCCTCGGGCACCTGATCCTGGACCGAGTGGTGAATCTGAACCGGGCACTTGAGGAGATCCGGACGGCCGGGGTGTGGGTGGTCGGTTTGGACGGCGGTGCGCCGGGAACCCTTTGGACATGCGAGCTCCTGACGGAGCCCGTCGCCCTGGTGATCGGGGCGGAGGGCCGGGGCCTGAGCCGGTTGATCGCGGAGCGGGCGGACGCGCTGGTTCGGATCCCGATGGCGGGCCGAATCGGGTCCCTGAACGCCGCTTCAGCGGGCGCCGTGGCCCTGTTCGAAACGGCCCGGCGGCGTCACGCCTAGCGGTCTCACAGAGCGTCCTGCGACGGTGGTACTTTTTGTCCGTTTCCGCAGCTAGAACTAGTCAGATTTGCCTATGAACGTCACCTTGACCCGTAGTTCTTTCGGGCTATACCATGCGCGCCGAGCGTCCGACGCTCATGTCAGGTGGCTCCTCTAGCGGCGGGGGAGAAATTGCGTCAAGAACTAGGCGCGTTGGAAGTCGATGAGCGTATTCGTGATGCCGCCGACGAGGAACTCGTCGAGCAGGCTCGGTCGGGGGACGAGGTAGCTCTCGAGCATCTCCTGCACCGATACAAGAACTTCACGCGCGCGAAAGCGCGTTCTTATTTCTTGGTCGGCGCCGACAAGGAAGACATCGTCCAAGAAGGCATGATCGGCCTCTACAAGTCGATCCGCGACTTCCAGGCCGAACGCCAGACCTCGTTCCGCGCGTTTGCCGAGCTCTGCATCACCCGCCAGATCATCACGGCGATCAAGAGCGCGACGCGTCAGAAGCACATCCCGCTCAATTCGTACGTCTCGCTGAACCGGCCGGTTTCGCACGACGACGGCGACCAGGATCGTGTCCTCGTCGACGTCCTCTCCACGACGACGGCGTCCGATCCCGTCGAGCTCGTGATCTCCGCGGAGGAAGTCCGGAGCATGCAGACGTCGTTCTCTGAGATCCTCTCGGATCTCGAGGCGCACGTGCTGCACCTCTACCTCGAGGGCAAGAGCTACCAGGACATCGCCTCGAGCCTGAAGCGGCACGTGAAGTCGATCGACAACGCGCTGCAGCGCATCAAACGCAAGGTAGAGGCGCACATGGACCGGAGACGCGTCGAGGCGTACTAGACGGTTTCCGTGAGAGGCGCGGCCGCGAGGCCGCGTTTCGTGTTTCCGGGCTAGTGGCCGGTGGAGTTGCCGGTACCGCGGCCGGTGGAGTTGCCGGTCCCGTTGCCTGTTGAGCCGCCGGTCCCGCCACCCGTAGTCGTGCCGCCCGTAGTCGTGCCGCCCGTAGTCGTGCCGCCCGTAGTCGTGCCGCCCGTGGTTGTGCCGCCCGTGGTTGTGCCGCCCGTGGTTGTGCCGCCCGTGGTTGTGCCGCCCGTGGTTGTGCCGCCCGTGGTTGTGC
>JBASRP010000323.1:0-15473 GCA_049273905.1 Actinomycetota bacterium | reverse complement strand
GCGGCGGGTTGCCGTCTTCCGGCGCGCGGCGGGCTTGCGCCGAGTCGCGGTCTTCCTTCTCGCGGCGGGCTTGCGTGCGGTCTTCTTCGGACGCGCAGCCGGCTTCGCCGTTGCGGCGCGCATCGCGCGCGCGCGTCGTGCGTCGGATACCCAGCCGAGGTCGCTGCCAAGCCGGTTCGCGGAAGTGACCTCGCGGCGGTGCGGGTCGTACCGCCACACCGCTCTCTGCTGCCGGCCGCGATAGGTAAACGTCAGCGTGACCGTCCACGGCGCGCCGTCGACGCGCGACGCGTCCCACGCGTCGGCGAGCTCCTCCTCGGTGATCTTCACGCGCCGGGCGCGCATGTTGCGCACCACCGACTCGCCGAGCGGAACGCCCGAGATGCCGAGGCGCGGTTTCTCGAGCCGGGCTTTCTGCAGGTCCTGGATCGCGATCGTGCGTTCGTCGAGGACGGGCCCGAGGAAGCGCTGGACCCAGCGCGCGTCCATCCCCGCCGACCGGGCGACCTGCTCCACGGACCGCCCCGCGCGGAGCAAGCGCTGGACCTCGCGCGGCGGGAGCTTTGGCTCGACGGACGGCTTCTTGGGCGCCGGCTCACCCTTCTCCTTCGACTTACGTTTCCGGACGACGTCCTCGAGGACGCGGAAGAGCTTGTCGTCGATCGCCGCGACGTGGCTCCCGCGCTTCCCCTTCTTCGCCGCGGCGGAGAAAACGAGGTGCTCGAGGTCCGTGGACGCCCCGACGAGCTTCAACTTGATCACAGTGGTGCGCATTCAACCCCAGCCGGACAGGGGGTCGCAAGCATCCGGGAGCTTGCTGCGTGTTCGAAGCCGCAGGTCAGAAGGAGGGGACGGCGGGGGGCCGCTGCCCCGCCGGTGCCCCTGGGGGCTTGATCAGCCGGTCTCGGATCGTTGTTCCCACCGCACGTCGGGGAGCAATCCGGCCCGTGCCATCTCGCGGATGGCGCGCTCCTGCTCGGCGTCGAAGATCACGGCGCCCTCTGGTTTGTCGAGGATGTGGGTCACGACGCAGTCGTTGCAGGCGTCGGTGCCCTGCATCTTGCAGTCGTCACACGAGATCAGCATGCCGGTCAGGTCGATGCGCCGGTTCGTCGTGTCGCTCATCCGTCCTCCCATCGAAGGGGGCGAGGCCGCGCCGCCCTCGACCGTCAACGGGAACGTTAGCGGGAGGGTGTGACACAAACGCCTGACCTGCGAGAACGGGCCGGGCATAGACTCACCGGCACGCGACCGGGAGGTTTGACGATGGTCCATTCGCAGTCGATCTCGTTATCGACGAAGGGCGACAACGACATCCACGACCTCACCAGCGAGGTCGCGGCGGCCGCTAAGGAGAGCGGTGCACGCAACGGGATCGTGACGGTGTTCGTGCCCGGATCGACCGCGGGGATCACGGCGGTCGAGTACGAGCGCGGGATGATCCGCGATCTCCAGGAGTTCCTCGATCGCACCGCGCCGACCGACGCTCCCTACCACCACAACCACGGCGGCGACTCGAACGGCCACGCCCACGTCCGCTCCGCGTTCATCGGGCCGTCGCTGACGGTCCCGTTGATCGACGGCCGGCTCGGCCTCGGCACGTGGCAGCAGATCGTTCTGGTGGACTTCGACGACCGTCCGCGAACGCGTGAGGTGACCGTTCAGGTCCTCGGCGAATGAAAAGGACGAGACCCCGCCGCCATGACGGGGTCTCGTCCGTGAAGGACTCGCTTACTTCAGCTTGAAGTTCGCACTGATGGACGAGCCGTCCGCCGTCGTCATCGTGACCGCCCAGCAGGTGCCGGGTCGCTTGGGCGTCTGCCAGTTGAAGATGAATTGGCCGCCCGTCGTGTCGTAGCGAAGGCTCGTCCCGCCGGTCGCCGTGACCTCGACCGTGTCTTCGGGAGCCGACGTCCCGCACGTGATCTGCTTCTGGAGCGTGCTGATGATCGACGTGTCGGTGAGTTCGGTCGGGCCCGCGAAGACCTCCCACTTGAGGGGGACGGTGCTTCCGTTCTTGACCGTGTTCAGCACGCCGTTCATGTCGACCGGCTGGTAGAAGCCGCGGATCGTCCAGGCACCGACCGTGTACGTGCGCGTGTCCGTCCCGCTGTTCCCCGCCACGTCATACGCGGTCGCGGTCATCGAGTGCGATCCCACGGCGTTCGAGTAGCCGTCGATCGCGCAGCTCGCGAAGCCGGACAGAGCGTCGTTCGCAGTGCAGCCGGACGGAGCGGCGGGAACGAACCCGAAGTAGTAGGTCCCGCCGTTCACCGGACCCCCGCCGGTCCAGATGAAGCCGAAGGGTGCGGTGCCGTCGTACTTGAACGACATCGACGCCGTGTTGCTCGCGTTCCCGGCGACGTCCGTGCAGCTTCCGGTCAGCGAACCGGCCGCGGTGTCGGGACCGCCGTAGACCTGGTCGGCGGAACACGTTCCGATGCCGCTGAGGTTGTCGGTGCCGGTCGTCGTCGCGACGAACGAGTGGTTGTACCATCCCGCCGAATCGGGAGCCCGGTTCGCTGCGATGCTCGCCACCGGCGCCGTCGCGTCGTACTTGAACGACAGCGTTGCAGTGTTACTCGCGTTGCCGGCGTTGTCCGAGCACGACCCGCTGAGTGAACCGCTCGCCGTGTCCGGACCCTCATAGTCCTGCGGATCCGAGCACGTAGCCACGCCGCTGAGGTTGTCCGTCGCCGTGGTCGTCGCGGTGAGCTTGTGGTTGTACCAACCGTTCGCGTCCGGATCCCGGTCCGCCGCGATGCCCGCGACCGGTGCCGTCGCGTCGTACTTGAACGACAGCGACGCCGTGTTACTCGCGTTACCCGCGTTGTCCGTGCAGCTTCCGGACAATGATCCAGTTGCCGTGTCCGGACCGCTGTACGTCTGCGGGCCGGAACAGGACGCCACGCCGCTCAGATTGTCGGTCGCGGTCGTGGTCCCGATGAGCGAGTGGTTGTACCAGCCGTTCGAGTCGGCCGGGCGATCTGCCGCGATCGCGGCAACGGGACCCGTGGCGTCGTAGTCGAACGACATCGACGCCGGGGTGCTCGTGTTGCCGGCCGCGTCCGTGCAGGTACCGCTGAGGGACGCGTCGTCGGCGTCCGGGCCGCTGTACGTCTGCGGTGCCGTGCACGATGCGACGCCGCTCAGGTCGTCGGTCGCGCTCGTCGTCCCGATGAGCGAGTGGTTGTACCAGCCATTCGCATCCGGTGAGCGGTCGGCCGCGATACTCGCCACCGGCGCCACCGCGTCGTACTTGAAGGCTCCGAACGTCCCGGTGCCGGGGTTACCGGCTCCATCGGTGCAGTGACCGGTGAGCGTGACCGCGTTGGACGACGGGCCACTGTAGGTCGTGGGTGCGTCGCAGGTGCCCTCACCCGAAGTGTCGCCGCTGACCGACCAGGTGATCGTGACGGCGTGGTTGTACCAGCCGTTGTGATCTGCCGCGCGGTCCGGCGTGCCGACCACGGTCGGACCGGTCGCGTCGAACTTGAACGCGAACGGAACCGACGCGCTGTCGTTCCCGGCCTTGTCCTCGCACGACCCGGAGAGCGAACCCGACGAATCGTCTGGGCCGCTGTACGCCGTCTGTGTGCAGCTATCGATGCCCGACGTGGCGTCGTTACCCGTCCATGTTGCGGTGAAGGGCGCCGTGTACCAGCCGTTGGAGTCCGGCGCGCGATCCGCCGCGACGGAGACACCCGCCGGCGCGGTCGCGTCGCGCTTGACGGTGACGGACTGAGAGTTGGTCCCGCCGGCGCTCGTGGCCGAGCATGTGTACGTCATGCCGGCGCTGTCGGCGCTGAGCGTCGCGCTGCCGCAGCCCGAGCTCGCGCTGATCGCCGAGTCGGGATCGACGACGGTCCACGACACCGTGACGTCGCTCACGTACCACCCGTTGTTGCCGAGCGTCCCGGAGACGTTCGGGGTGATCGTCGGTGCCGTCGTGTCCGACGGAGCCGCCGCGTTGACGGTCAGGGTGAATTTGCCGGGGTTCGTGTTCCAACCGTTGTTGTCGGCCTTTCCGCCGGAGACGCTCGGCGTGATGGTGTAGGTGCCGGGGCTCGAGGCGGTGAAGGAGACGGCCTGCTCGTTCGAATCGTTGCTGTCCTGGCACTCCGTGAAGCTCAAGGACGACGGGGAGGCCGTCGCTCCCGCGGGCGAGCTTACGAACGTCATGGTCGCCGCGTGCGTCGCGTCGACGTTACAGCCGTCGGTGCCGTTCCCGATGATCCTGTAGTTGACCGTCGACGGACTCCCCGCGCTAACGGTCGCCGAAACGGCGTCGTTCTGGACGTTGTCCGCGAACGCCAGTCCCGGCAAGAGAACAAGAAGCGCCAGCGTCAACGCCAGCAGTTGAGCGAGTTTTGCGGTGCGCGATCCAAACACAGAAGCCTCCCGAGCCGCATCCCTGGATCGAGCGTCATCGCCCGATCTCGTCCTGCAGTTCGCGGAGGGTTCGCCACTCGCTCCCCGGGGGCCAGGCGACCAGCTAGAGCCCGTCGGATCAACACGCCGCACAGCGGGCCCCAGGCCCACTGTTACCGAGTTAACGAACACGCAGCGTGATGGTCAATCAGGAGAATGCGTTACATTGCGGAGACAATCGTCCTAGTCAGAAAGCGGACGGCCATTTTCGGGACCACGGAACGTGGTCGCTCGGGACCGAAGTCCTAGATGGTCCCGGCGGCGCGGAATTCCGCGATCTCCTCGGCCGAATACCCGGCCGCGGAGAGCGTCTCGTCCGTATGCTCCCCGAAGCCCGGCGGGGCCGTCGGCGCCGGCTGCTCCTCGCCGACGAACTTGATCGGATTACCGACCCCTCCGGCGGGCCCGTCGGGCGTGGGAACCTCCACCTTCAACCCACGAGCGATCACCTGCGGATCCTGGAACGCCTCGGCGAAGTCGTTGACGGGCCCGAAGCACGCGTCGAGGTCCGCGAGCTCCTTCACCCATTCGTCGCGCGTGCGACCGAGCAAGATCTCTTGGATGCGCGCCGCCATCTGATCCTGTTCGTCGGGCGGAGCGTACTGTCGCTCGATGAACTCGGGAACCCCGAGCGCCTTGCAGAGCATCGCCCAGAACTGCGGCTCGAGCGCGCCCACCGTCACGTGCTTCCCGTCCGCGCAGCGGTACACCCGGTACGACGCGATCTGTCCGCTCAGCCGCATCTGGCTCCGCTTCGGCGGCACGCCGTCGATGAAGAAGCCCGCCGCGTGCATCCCGAGCCACGACACCGCGCCGTCCATCATCGAGATGTCGACGAACTTCCCGCGTCCCGTCCGCGCGCGCTCCTGCAACGCGGCGAGGATCCCAACCGCGCCCATCAACGCTCCCCCGCCGACGTCCGCGATCTGCACGCCGGCGATCACCGGGTCGCCGTCGCGCGGCCCGATGATGCCGAGCACGCCGCCGAACCCCAGATAGTTGATGTCATGTCCCGCGCGGTCCTTATAGGGACCGTCCTGCCCGTAACCCGTGATCGCGCAGTAAACGAGGCCGGGGTTCTCCTGCGACAGCCGCTCGTACCCGACGCCCAGCCGGTCCATCACGCCCGGCCGGTACGACTCGACCAGGACGTCGGCGTCGCGCACGAGCCGCAGCAGCACCTCAGGGCCCTTCTCGGCCTTCAGGTTCAGCGTCATCGAGCGTTTGCCGCGGTTCAGCGCGATGTTTCCCGAGCTGTGGCCACCCTTGAAGGGGTCCATCCAGCGGATGTAGTCGCCCTTTCCGGGCTCCTCGATCTTGAGGACGTCCGCGCCCATGTCGGCGAACAGCAATGTGGCGAACCCGCCCGGCAGCAGGCGCGTGAGATCCAAGACCTTCAAGCCTTCGAGCGCTCCGCTCACAACTGCTCCTCCGCCCCGACCGCGGGGATCTCCTCGATCTGATCCGCCGATCCGCACCAGCGGCACTCGACGTGCTCGACCTCTTGATCGAGCACGTCCTCCTGCTCGATCGTCAGCTCACCGCCGAGCGAGTAGTGGTAGAACGCGCGGGTTCTTGCGCGTCGCACGACGTCGAAACGCGTGAGGTTCCCGCAAGCGCCGCAGCGGTACCGGATGTCGGACGACATAGGCTCGCGTTCCTCCCGGCGGCGGAGTATAACCGGATGGTCGTGGCGATCACCGAGCCGAACCTGCCCACTTCGATCGAGGACCGGCCGGTCGAGCTGACGCAATCCGATCCGCCTCTTTCCGTCGAAGAACTCCTCCTCGCGTTCCGCAATCGGGGCATGCCGCTCGAGGGGATGCGCTACGACATCACACCGACCGGACTCCACTATCTGCTGATCCACTGGGACATCCCCGAGGTCGACCCCCAGACGTGGCGTCTTGAGATCGGCGGCGTCGTCGACCGGCCGTTGAGCTTGTCGCTCGAGGACGTGAGAGCGCGTGAGGCGGTCACCATGCCGGTGACGATGGAGTGCGCCGGCAACGGCCGCGCTCGAATGACACCGCGCCCACTCGGCCAGCCGTGGCTGAACGAGGCGATCGGCACGGCGGAGTGGACGGGCACACCGCTCCGCGGCGTGCTGGCGGACGCGGGCGTGCGCCCCGAGGCCGTCGAGCTCGTCTTCACCGGCGCCGACGCCGGATATCAGGGGAATCTCTTGCACGAGTACCAGCGCAGCCTCACGGTCGCGGACGCCACACGTCCCGAGGTGCTCCTCGCCTACGAGATGAACGGCCGGCCGCTCGAGCCACAGCACGGTGCCCCGCTGCGGTTGTTGGTCCCCGGCTGGTATGGGATGACGAGCGTGAAGTGGCTCGTCCGCATCGAGGCACTCACCGATCCGTTCACCGGCTACCAGCAAGCGGGTTCGTATCTCTGGCAGGAGAACGAGGACGACCCCGGTACGCCGATCACGCGCATCGCGCCGCGAGCGCTGATGATCCCGCCCGGCATCACCGAGTACCCAGCGCGCCGGCGGTTCCTCCCGCCGGGCCCGGTGACGGTGCGGGGCCGCGCGTGGTCAGGGCGTGCGCCGATCGGTCGCGTCGAGGTGGGTATCAACGGCGACTGGCACGACGCGGAACTCGAGGCGCCGCTCGGCGAGTTCGCCTGGCGCGGATGGTCGTTCGAATGGGACGCGACGCCCGGGGAGCACGACCTATCGTGCCGGGCGTCGGATGAAGCGGGAAACGCGCAGCCGCTCGACGAGCCGTGGAACGTTCAGGGGCTGAGCAACAACCTCGTACAGACCGTGCGCGTGATCGTGGCCTAGCCGCGCAATTTCTGCGAGACCTCGCGGAAGCGGTCCAGCGTCGATGCGGCCTTGCCGTCGTCGATCGCCTCGCTGGCCCGCCCGATCCCGTCGACGAGGTCGTCCGAGATCCCTGCTGCGACGAGCGCCAGCGCCGCGTTCAGCACGACGGCGTCACGCACGGGACCACGCTCACCGCCGAGAACCTTGTTCGCCACAGCGGCGTTGTGCGCCGGATCGCCGCCGACGAGGTCGGACGGATCGGACAGAGCGACGCCGAGCTGCGCAGGGTCGAAGCCGCGCTCGGTCACGCCGTCGCGGATCTCCCAGAGACGCGACGTGGTCGTCGTGGTGAGTTCGTCGAGGCCGTCGTCACCGCGGAAGACGAACGCGTGCTCGGCGCCGAGCCGCGCCAGCGCCTCCGCGATCTTCGGCGCCATCCCCGCGTCCGAGACGCCGACGGTTTGTCGCGTCGCGCCCGCCGGGTTTGTCAGAGGTCCGAGGAAGTTGAACACGGTAGGGACACCGAGTTCCTTCCGCACCGGCCCGGCGTGCTTCATCGCCGGGTGGAAGACCTGCGCGAAGCAGAACCCGATCCCGACGTCCTCGATGCATGTTGCGACGCCGTCGGGCGGAAGGTCGATCGCGACGCCCAGAGCTTCCAAGAGGTCGGCCGAACCGCAGACGCTCGACGCCGCGCGGTTCCCATGCTTCGCCACGCGCGCCCCGGCGCCGGCGACGACGAGCGCCGCCATCGTCGAGATGTTCACCGTCCCCGCGCGATCGCCCCCGGTCCCGCATGTGTCGACCAGGGGCCCTTTGACCTTCACCTTCTGCGAGAACTCGCGCATGGTCCGCGCGAGCCCCACGATCTCGTCGACCGTCTCCCCCTTCGCTCGCAGCGCGAGCAGGAAGCCGCCTATCTGCGCCGGCGTCGCCGCCCCGGAGAAGATCTCGCCCATCGCCGCGGCCGCGTCCTCCTCGTTGAGGTCCTCACCGCGAACGAGTCTGCCCAGCGTCTCCGACCACGAGAAGTCGCTCATAAGGCCCCAACGATACCGGTTCGCGACCGACCTATACTCGGGATCAGATGCGGATCGCGATCGGCGGCGACGAACGGAACGCGGTGACGGACCACGTCCTCGAAGCCCTTCGGAAGCGCGGCCACGAGCTGATCACGGTCGTGGGTCCGGTCGGCGGCCGGGATGAACAGTGGGCCGACGTCGGACGCGAGGTCGGTGAGGCCGTCGCTGGCGGCGAAGCCGATCAGGGGATCGTTTTCTGCTGGACCGGCACCGGCGTCTCGCTGGCGGCGAACAAGGTCCACGGCGCGCGGGCCGCTCTCTGTTCCGACGCCGAGCAAGCGCGCGGCGCGCGGAGATGGAACGACGCGAACGTGCTTGCGCTCTCGCTGCGGCTTACGACAGAGCGGCTCGCCGACGAGATCCTCGAGGCGTGGTTCTCGACGACCGACCTGGACCCGACCGAGGTTCCCAACATCGACAAGGTCAAGCGCGCGGACGCCTGAGCGTTCGCACGCCCACTATCGGCACCTCTCACTCTCATACCGGACTCGCCGAAGGAATCTCTACGTTAAATGGCCTCTTTAACAAAAGATCTCTCCTTACCGCATGCCACTCCGAGTACTGTCGTGAGTGAGGGACAGAAGTCCCGGAAGGAGCAACACGATGGCTTCCAAGAACGTGACTACGGCGCTCGCCGTGTACGACTCCTTCAACAAGCGCGATCTCGACGCCGCGGTGAGCTCGGTGGCCGAGAACATCGTTGTCGAGGACCACGGCCTCGGCGTGACCCACAAGTCCCGGGCCGAGTTCCGCGATTCGCTGCAGAGCTGGATCACCGGCTTCTCGGATGGGCAGGTAACCGAGCCGAAGGCGATCGACGCCGGCGACACGGTGATCATTCAGTACGTCGGTCGTGGTACCAATGACGGCCCGATGGGCCCGTTCCAGCAGCCGACGGGGCGCAAGGTGTCGGTCCCCTTCTGCGACATCTATCAGTTCGACGCCAAGGGGCAGATCGTCCGCGGCCAGACGTACTTCGACATGCTGTCGATGCTCGTCCAGCTCGGGCACGCGGAGCGGCCGGCAGCGAAGTAGCGGCTCGCATCGGAAAATCGCAACATCGAAGAGAGGAAGTACCTCATGACGTCCAAGAACATAGATGCTTTGCGCGCGAGTTTCGAGGTGTGGAACAAGCGCGACCTGAAGAAGGCGGCCTCTGCGTACTCGGAGAACGCCGCGGTCGTGAACCATGGCCGCGAGATCACATACAAGGGCCGAGACCAGATCGTCGGATCTTGGGATGAGCTCGTCAAGGGCTTCCCGGACGCCGAGGTAACGGATCTGAACTACTACGACGCCGGCGACACGATCGTGACGACCTTCGTCGGCCGTGGCACCAATAAGGGCGAAATGATGGGCATGCCTTCGACGGGTCGTCGTGTATCGACGCCGATCTGTTTGGTGTCGCACTTCGACGCGAAGGGTCTCATCGACCGCGAGGATCAGTACTCGGACAGCTTCTCGCTCCTCGTGCAACTCGGGCACGCGAAGGCTCCGGTTCAGGCGTAAGACGGAGGAAGAAGCAGGGGAGAGGCGCGGGGTTCGCCCCGCGCCTCTTCTATTCCGCGATGAGCAAGTCGCTCAACTGCTTCGCGTTCTTGACCGCCTTGTCTCCGTAGCAGTTGTTGAACATGACGTGGAGCCGCTTCGTCTCGCCGGCGAGCTCCTCGAGCTTCCCAGCCCACTCGTCGATCTCCTTCGGCTTGTACAGGTAGTCGAACCGCTCCGCCGCCGTCACACCTTTCTTCTTCCAGTTCTCTTTGTTGTGCCCGTGGAAGCGCACGACGGCGAGATCCTTCGCGGTGGCCGCGAGGACAGGCGGTACGCTCGACGGGAACCCCTGCGGCATATCGACGCAGACGTACGGCAGGTTGTGCTCCTCGAGAAACGCGAGGGTCCGCGGCGCCGACTTCTCCGTCATCCACGTCCCGCGCCGAAACTCGACGGCCACACGGAAATCCGGCAACCGCTCGGCGCAGCGGACGATGTAGTCGCGATTCTCGTCGCCGGGCACGAACCACTCGGGGAACTGGAACAGGATGTAGCCGAGCTTCCCTGCGGAGTGCAGCGGCATGAGCGCGGACGCGAACATCTCGAAGATCCTGTCCATCGTCTTCGCCGACAGATCTTTCGGATAGACGCGCGCCTTGCCCTCGGGAACCTCGTCGCGGATGTCCTTCGGTAGCGCGCGCACCTGCGCCGGATGCTGCGTCATGAGCGAGAACGCCTTCACGTTGAACGTGAAATGCGACGGGGTGCGCTCCACCCACCGCACGGCGTTCGCCTCGGATGGAGGCGCGTAATAGGTCGCGTCGACCTCCACAACCGGGAACTGCGAGGCATAGAAGGCGAGCCGCTTCTCCGGCGTCTTCGCGTCGTCGGGATACCACCCCGACGCGAGCAGCGTCTTGTCCGTCCACGACGCCGTCCCGATCAGGACCTCGCCGCGCTTCTGCTTGGGAGACACCTCAGAAATAGCGTTCCACGATCTTCGTCGCCGTACGCGTGGCCAGAGCTTGCGCCGTCAGCGTCGGGTTCGGACCACCGATGCCGTTCGGGAACGGCGACGTGTCCGCCACGAAAAGCCGCTTCACCATGTGCGCCTCGCAGGCGTCGTCGAGGACCGACGTCGCCGGGTCGACGCCCATCCGCATCGTGCCGTGCATGTGCACGGTGGACGGCGCCGCGTCGGCACGGTGCAGCGTCTCGGGGATCGCGCCCGCGCCGAGCAGGATCTCGGCGGCCTTGTCGACGAGCCATTCGCGGCGTGTGATGGACGGCTCGGTCGCGTGGTACCGCACGAACGGCGCGGGATTGTTCTCATCGGCCAGGCCGTCGGCCAAGGACACGCCGTTCGTCGCGTGCCCCTCGTCGTCCACGCACACGACGAGCATCAGCGTGCGGCGGTAGGCCTCCATCTTCCGCTTCAGCGCCGAGCCGATGAGACGGCCTTGTGTGGCCCAGGGTCCGTGCGAACCGCCGTCGTTCCACGACCGCCCCAGGAACGACACGAACGCCCACGTGAGCGGCCCGAGGCCTTGCGACTCGACGAAGCCGTAGCCGGGGAAGTCGGCCCGGGCCATCGCGGTCTGACCCATGTGCATGTCGACCTCGTGCGGGAACTCGGCCGACAGGTACTCGAACCAGTGCGTCGTCAGGTACTGCCCGACGGGACCGGTCGTCGGGAGCTCTGACGCCAGCCATAGTCGCGGCGTCTCGATCGCGCCGCCGGCGAGCACGATCACGCGCGCGTTCTGCTCGAACACGCGCCCGTCGAGGTCGCGATAGCGCACGCCTCGCGCGCGCAAACCGTCACGCGTCTGCTCGGTGAGGACCTGCGTCGCGAAGCATCCCGTCCGGATCTCGCAACGGCCTGTGCGCATCGCGAGCGGCGCGTACGACACGTTCGTCGAGCGCTTCGCCGTCCGCTCCAGCGGCGCGTTGTCGGGCGACCGGCACCCGACGATGCATCCGCCGCATTGCGTGCAACCGTCCGTCGAGGGGTAGCGCAGATCACCGGACACTTCCGCGACCGGCAGGATCGCGTTCGGTTGCATGCGCCACCCCGCGCGCGTGACGTCGGCGTCGGACATGTGATCGATGCCCACTTTCTCGCAACCGCGGATGAACAGCTGATCCTTCGGCGACGCGATCTCGGGCACGACGATCGGAAGCGTCTCTTCGACCTTCTCGTAGTGCGGGATCATCTCCGCGTAGCCCATCGGCCAGTCGAGCTCCATCGGGCCGGGGTATCCGCGCGGGCAGTTGGCGCCGAAGTGCAACGTGTTGCCACCGACTCCGGCGGTCGAGATCAGCAGCGGGATGCCGTCGCGGCGGCGCGGCCACGGCGGTTTGGTGCGGTCGGCCGGGCCCCAGCGAAAGACGGCGTCTATCGGATTGAGCATGTCCCACTCGAGACCCGTGAGGTCCTTCTGCGGGTCGTGCCACGGCCCCGCCTCGAGCGCGACGACGCCGAGCCCCGCTTCGGCGAGCTCCTTCGCGACGACCGCTCCTCCTCCGCCGCATCCGACGACCAAGACGTCGGGCATGTTGACGGCGACCATCAGGATCTCTTCTGCCGCAACAGCGACGGATAGCCTTCGGCCGGGCCCGGCCAGCCGGTGAGCTCCCAGCCGAGCGGCTCCCGGGTCAGCGCGCCGTGCTCGTCGAGCCCGCTCCACTCGCCGTACACGGCCGCGAGCGACAACGCCATCAGCAGATCGCCGAGCTCACGCAGATCCGCGACCTCGTGCTGCGTCAGGCGCTGCAAGACGGTACCGCGCTCCTCCAGGGTAAGCGAAGCGAAAGAGGTCTCCGCGCGCAGTTCCGTCGCCATCCCGTCGAGGATCGTGCCGACGCCCTCCGCCAGGCCGGGGATCAGTGCGTCGAGGTAGTGAGCGATGAAGCGTTCGGCTTCGATCTCGGCGGCGCCGAAGGAGTCGTCGTGCGGAGGTCCCGGAACCACCGCCTCGGCGAGAGCGCGGAGGGTTTCGTCCGCCGCTCCCATCGACCGCTATCCGGCCGCGCGGCCGGCCTGTCGTTCGGCCTCCGACGCGAGCTCGATCTCGCGGCGCCGCTTCGACGCCTCCTCGCGCGCGCCTATCGCGTCGCGGATCGGCCCGAGGATGGTCTCGGCGTCGAGATCGAGGTTCGGCCCGAACGACTCGACCTTCTTCAGCGTGGCGGTCATGATCGTGCCGACGCGCTGCAACTGCTCGAGCGCCTCGATGAACAACGCGCCGTAGTGCTGATCGATGGGGACGCCGCAGAACGGACAGCGACCCGCGCGCTGCGGGTCTTGCAGCAACAGGTCGATCGGGAAATCACGTCCGCAGTTGCGGCACCGGCCTTGGATCTTCACGTCGGCTCCCCCACGAGGTTGAGTGTCCGGACCGCTTCCGCGAGCTCGAACGGATCGACGGGACGCACGATCGCGCGATCGGCTCCCGACCACTTCGCCAACCACCGATCCTGCTCGCGCTCAAGGATCACCACGACCCGTGAAGGCATCTCCTTCATCTTGAGCTCGCGCGAAAGCCCGAACGCGCCGAAGGGTTCCGTCGTTTCATCGGCGATCACGATGTCGGGGCGGTCCTCGGCGGCCACCCGCAGCGCCTCGAGGCCATTCGACGCGAAGAGATATGTTGCGTCCGAACCGACGGACGTGCGGATCCAATCGAGCATGCGCGGATCTTCGGAAACGACCAGGATCTTCATGCGGCGCCATCCTACGGGCGGCCGAAAGGCGCGTCACATCACGAGGATAATCCCACCCTGCTTGACACTGGCGTGACGCCCGCCTAAGAGAAGCCGTAACTTGGGCGCCGGGTCTCCCGGCGGACGCCCGAAGAAAGGGGTATCCGGATGGAACGCACCATGACGGAGCGCCTTGCCGCTGAGTTCGTCGGCGCCTTCGCGCTGGTCTTCATCGGCGCGGGAGCGGTGGTGATGTTCACCACCTTCGGGCTGCTGCCCGCGGGGATCGTCGGCGTCGCGTTCGCGTTCGGCCTCGCGATCGCAGTGATGGTGTCCGCGGTCGGCCACGTCTCGGGCGCGCACTTCAACCCAGCCGTGACGATCGGCGCGTGGATCACGCAGAAGATCAAGTCGACCGACGCGCTCGGGTACATCGTCGCGCAGCTCGCCGGCGGCGCGGTTGGCGCGCTGCTGCTGCGAGCGTGCTTGCCGGCGGCGGTCGTCAAGCAGGCGAAGTACGGCGTGCCGGAGGTCGTCCGTGGCTTGTCGAACGGGCAAGGTGTTCTGATCGAGGCGATCCTGACCTTCTTCCTCGTGTGGGTCATCTTCGCCACCGCTATCGACCCCGACGGTTCGTTCGGGAAGATCGCCGGCTTGGCGATCGGTCTCACGGTCACGATGGGCGTCCTGATGGGCGGACTGTTCACCGGAGCCGCGATGAACCCGGCGCGACACTTCGGTCCGGCGATCGTCGGAGGCAACTGGGACAACTGGTGGGTCTACTGGGTCGGACCGATCGCCGGTGCGATCGTGGCCGCTGCCGCCTATGACGGCTTGATCATCCGCCGTCCGGGCTCGGTCGCGGCGGAGGAGGCAGCCCACGGTTTCGGCGCCCACGGCGAGGAGACGCCGCGCCCGACCGACGAGCATCCGTAACCACATCGCGTAGAACAGCGCGCCCCGGCCTTCGGCCGGGGCGCCGCTTTCGTGGAACCGCTCAGGCGAGATCGAAACGATCGAGGCTCATGACCTTGTCCCACGCGGCCGCGAAGTCCCGAACGAACTTCTCCTTCGAGTCGTCCTGCGCGTAGACCTCGGCGATCGCTCGAAGCTGCGAGTTCGAACCGAAGACGAGATCGGCGGCGGTGGCCGTCCACCTTCCTTTGCCGGTGGCGCGATCGCGACCCTCGTACACGTTCGCATCGGAGGCGGACGCCTTCCACTCGGTGGACATGTCGAGCAGATTCACGAAGAAGTCGTTCGTCAGCGTCTCGCGCTGGTGGGTGAAGACGCCGTGCGGGGACTGCTGGTAGTTGGCGTTCAGAACACGCAGGCCGCCGATGAGAACCGTCATCTCGGGAGCGGTCAGCGTCAACAGGGTGGCCCGCTCCACAAGCAGAGTTTCCGGGGGCAACTTCTCTCCGGCTCGGAGATAGTTGCGGAACCCGTCGAAAGTCGGCTCGAGCACGGCGAACGACTCCACGTCGGTCCACTCCTGCGACGTGTCCGTCCGGCCCGGCGCGAACGGTACCGTGATGGCGTGCCCTGCGTTCTTCGCCGCTTGCTCGACGGCGGCGCAGCCGCCCAGAACGATCAGGTCGGCGAGCGAGACCTTCTTCCCGCCGGACTGTGAGCTGTTGAAGTCCTGCTGGATCTGCTCGAGCGTCTGCAGGATCTTGGCGAGTTCGGCCGGGTCGTTGATCTCCCAGTCCTTCTGCGGTCCGAGGCGGATCCGCGCGCCGTTGGCGCCGCCACGCATGTCGGTCCCGCGGAAGGTGGCCGCCGACGCCCACGCGGTGGAGATCAGCTGGGCGACGAACATCCCCGATGAGAGGATCTTGCTCTTGAGCGCGGCGATATCTTTGTCCCCGATGAGTTCGTGATCGACCGCGGGGACGGGGTCCTGCCACAGCTGCGGGGACGGAACCCACGGGCCGAGATAGCGCGAGACGGGCCCCATGTCGCGGTGCAACAGCTTGTAC
>JBASRP010000312.1:0-5749 GCA_049273905.1 Actinomycetota bacterium | reverse complement strand
GCGCTGGCGGCGCTGGTTCTCTCGGGCCTGCCTACCGCGCGCTTCGTCTTCGAAGGTTTCCTGCCGCGCACAGCGGCCCAGCGCCGCCGACGCCTGCGCGCGCTCGCAGCCGAAGAGCGGACGATCGTCCTCTTCGAGTCCCCGCACCGGCTGCATGAGTCGCTTGCCGACATGGTCGACGCTCTCGGTGACCGCCACGCTGCGATGGCGCGCGAGCTGACGAAGATGCACGAAGAGGTCGTGCGCGGCCCGCTTTCGGAGCTCCACGCGCGCGCGGCAGAGGGCGTCCGCGGAGAGGTGACTCTCGTGATCGAAGGCGCGAAGACCGGAGATGACGAACCCCCCGATAAGGAGGACGTTGCGACCCGACTGCGCGCGCTGATCGCGGACGGCCTCACGAAGAAAGAAGCGATCGCGCATGCGGCCGCGGACCTCGATATCCCGAAGAAGGATGTCTACGCGGTCGCCGTCGAGGAAGGGCTGTAGCTCAGAAGCGCTTCAGCTCGGCGAGGCAGGACGCGCACACCGGATGGTTGCGGAACTGACGCAACGTTTCCGCGCTGCCGCAGAACATGCAGGTGTTCAACTGCTTCGAGAGCACGATCTTCCCGTCGTCGACGGCGATGTCGATGTGATCGCCCTCACGGATGTCGAACGAGCGGCGGATCTCGGCGGGCAGCACGATACGGCCGAGGTCGTCGACCTTTCTGCTCACTCCCGTGGCTTTCAACGCGCCCCCCCCGCCGAACCGTGGAAGGGGATTATGCGCCCGGATAGACTGCCCCCACAAATGAGCGATTCCTTCTACATAACCACGCCGATCTACTACGTGAACGACGTTCCGCACATCGGTCACGCGTACACGACGGTGGCCGCGGACGCATCGGCGCGGTACCACAGGCTCGCCGGCGACAAGACCTATCTCCTCACAGGAACGGACGAGCACGGCGAGAAGATCGAGCGCGCCGCGCGCGAACACGGGATGAGCGCCAAGGAATGGACGGACTCGATGATCCCCCCGTGGAGGAGCGTGTGGTCGAACCTCGACATCTCGTACGACGACTTCATCCGGACGACGGAGGAACGCCACGAGACTCCGGTGAAGGCGTTCCTCCAGAACCTCTACGACCGCGGTGAGGTGTACCTCAGCGAATACGAGGGGCCGTACTGCGTTTCGTGCGAAGCCTTCTACGCAGAGTCGGAGCTCGTCGACGGCAATTGCCCGATCCACGGAACGCCGGTCCAGCGCTTGAAGGAAGAGAACTACTTCTTCCGCCTTTCGAAGCAAAGCGACTGGCTCTTGAACGACTACTACGCGCGCACGCCTTCGCCGGTGCAGCCGGAGGCCCGGCTGAACGAGGTCGTCGGGCACGTTCGCGGAGGCTTGCAGGACGTGTCCGTGTCCCGGCCGTCGCTCGAGTGGGGGATCCCGCTGCCCTGGGATCCGAAGCACGTGATCTACGTGTGGATCGAGGCGCTCCAGAACTACATCACGGCGCTCGGCTACCCGGGCGGTGACCTGTTCAAAACTTTCTGGCCGGCCGTGCACCTTGTCGGCAAGGACATCCTCCGCTTCCACGCCGTCATCTGGCCGGCGATGCTCCATGCCGCAGGAGAAGAACCGCCGCGGCTCGTGTTCGCGCACGGGTGGCTGCTGGTCAAGGGCGAGAAGATGTCGAAGACGAAACTGACCGGCATCCATCCCGACGAGCTGCTCGCGACGTTCGGCGTCGACGCGTACCGCTACTACTTCTTGCGCGAGATCGCGTTCGGGCAGGACGGCAACTTCTCGTGGGAGTCGATGGTCGCGCGTTACAACGCGGACCTCGCGAACGGACTCGGCAACCTCGCGAGCCGGGTGCTGTCGATGATCGCGTCTTACTTCGAAGGCGTCGTCCCCGAGCCGAAGGATGACGCCGGGCAGGATGCGCTCGAGGCCGCGGCCGCCGCCGCGCTGCCCGCCTACCAACAGGGGATGGAGAGCTTCGCGTTCCACGAGGCGCTCGAGGCGGCTTTCGGAATCGTCCGCGAAGCCAACGGCTTTCTCGTCGCCACCGCGCCGTGGAACCTCGCGAAAGACCCGTCGAAGCGCGGAGAGCTGGCCAGCGTGCTCTGGGCGTCGGCGGAGGCTCTGCGGGTGCTGGCCATCCTGCTGTCGCCGGTGATGCCCGGCGCCTGCGAGCGGCTCTGGGAGCAGCTCGGCCTCCCCGAGAAGCTCGCCGACCAGCGGATCTCCGACGCCGTCTGGGGGCGGCTCGCTCCCGGCACCCTGGTCCGCAAGGGCGACGGCCTCTTCCCACGCATCGCCGAGCAGTCGTAGCGGTGCTCGTCGACGCCCACTGCCACCTCGACATGCTCGAGGACCTGGACGCCGTCCTGGACCGGATGCGCGCCGCCGGCGTCGAGCGGGCCGTGACCATCGGCGTGGATAGCGCCTCGAGCGAATGGGCTGCTCGGGCGGCAACCGATCACGCGGAGCTGTGGGCGACCGTGGGCTTGCACCCGCACGACGCGAAGGACCGGACCGACGAACTCATGGCGCGCCTGGAGGAACTTGCCGCGCAGCCGCGCGTGGTCGCGATCGGCGAGGCCGGACTCGACTACCACTACGACAACTCGCCGCGCGACATCCAGCGCGCGGTCTTTACGGAGCAGATCCAGATGGCGTTGCGCGCGCGTACCGCGCTCGTGATCCACACACGCGACGCGTGGGACGACACGTTCGCGATCCTCGAACGCGAAGGCGTCCCCGAACGCACGGTGTTCCATTGCTGGTCCGGCGACGCCGGTCACGCGCAACGCGCCGTGGAGATGGGCGCGATCCTTTCGTTCTCCGGAACGGTCACGTTCAAGAACGCCGGCGATCTGCGCGAGGCTGCGCACGCGACGCCTTTGGCCAAGATCGTCGTCGAGACGGACGCGCCTTTCCTAACGCCGCAGCCGCATCGCGGGAAGCGGAACGAGCCCGCCTTCGTCCGACACGTGGCGGACGCGATCGCATCTCTCAAAGGTGTGCCGTCCGCGGAAGCGGATCGAGCACTCTCCGCGAACGCCGCTCGACTTTTCGCCTGGGACCCCAGCTAAAGGGCCCCGAAAAGGCGATCCGCCGCACCGGGACCGGGTCTTCCCGTGCGGCGGATCTGCGAAAAAGGGTTCGGCGCGGCTCTTCTCATCCCTTCTGAATCCCGGAAAGTGCCCAGTTTGGGCGGTTTACGTGCGGTTTTGGAGGGTAGGACTGACCCTGGTAAGGTTGCTGCGTCTACCAAGCAGAACCAAGCAGTACCTCCCCGGTACTTCCCCCCGCTTCCCCGGGCGCTTGACGCCGTACATGATGAGATTGAGAACGAAAGTCTCGAAGGCCGCCGTCGTCGCGGTCCTTGGTGCGTCAGCCATCGCTTACGGAGCTCTCGAGAAGCACGTGACCGTGCGCATCGACGGCTCGCTCGTGCGAGTGCGAACTTTTGCAAGCACCGTGGGCGAAGTGCTGGATCGCGCCGACATCACGTTGCACTCCAACGATCGTGTGCGTCCGGCCGTCGCGACGAACATCCGCGAAGGCATGTTGATCGAGGTGCGTCGCGCGAAGCCGATCACCGTCATCTTGAACGGCAAGCAACGGCAGGTGATCGTGACCGCGTTGACCGTCGGTGAAGTGATCGAAGAGATGCGCTTGCGCGCGTCGCTCGCCGACTACGTCGGCGCGTCGCGTTCGGAACGGATCACGCCGGGCATGGTGCTCGTCTATCGCAACGCGGTCGGCATCGTGATCGCGCACGACGGAAAGACGGATCGCGTCATCACCAACGCGGCGACGGTGCGCGATGTCCTGAAGGAGCTCGGCGTCACCGTGGTGGGCAAGGACCAGGTGTCGCCGTCGCTGGACGCGACCCCGTACACCGGCATGGTCGTGCGCGTTCTGCGCATCGGGACGCGCGTGGAAATGGCGACCCGCAAGATCCCCTTCACGACGATCTTCAAGGCGGAACCCTTCCTGGAGCGTGGGAAACGCTCCTTGCGCCGGGGCGGGAGATCCGGACTGCAAGAGGTTCGCTACAGCGTGACGTACAAGGACGGAAAGGCCGTGTCGCGCAAGATCCTGGCCACGCGCGTCCTCCGCAAGCCGCAGTCCAAGATCATCGCCGTCGGGACCGGTCCTCGGTGCATCTGCACCCGGGGCACACAGAGCGGCGATGCCACCTGGTACGGTCAAGCCGACGGGCTCACGGCGGCGCATCGGACGCTGCCCTTCGGCACGGTGGTGCGGGTGACGAACCTCGAGAATGGCAGGACGGTGACGGTCACGATCCGCGACCGCGGCCCCACGGGTGAGGGGCGCATCATCGACCTGTCGGACGAGGCGTTCAGCCGTATCGCCGGTCTCGGCGACGGAGTGGTTCGGGTCCGTATCCGCTGGTAGCGCGCGCGGGGGACGGGTGTCGCCCCTCGGTCGCCGCGAGACGCGCGATCTTCTTTCACGTCACGGGCTCCGACCGCGCACCTCGCTCGGACAGCACTTCCTCGTCGATCCCAACACCATCCGCAAGATCGTTCGCGTGGCCGCGATCAGGACTGGCGAGCTCGTCGTCGAGATCGGCGCCGGCGTCGGGGCTCTGACCCTCGCGCTGGCCGGAGCGGGCGCGGAGGTCATCGCGATCGAGCAGGACCGCGGACTCGACCCTGCATTGACCGAGAGCCTCGCGGAGGTCCCGAACGTGACCGTCGTCTGGGTGGACGCGCTCGCGCAGGACTACGACCGGCTGCTCGGCGGCCGGCCCGCGCGCGTGGTAGCGAACCTGCCGTACCAGATCGCGACGCCCCTCGTGCTCAGGCTTCTCGAGGATGTCCCGTCCGTCACCGAGCTGATGGTCATGGTTCAGGAAGAGGTCGGTGATCGGTTCGTCGCAGATCCGGGCGGCGACGCGTACGGTGCCGTGTCGGCGAAGATCGCGTACCTGTCGGAGGCGTCGGTGGCGTTCAAGGTGTCGCGCGAGGTGTTCATGCCGAAGCCCGATGTCGAGTCTGTCGTCGTGCGACTGACGCGGCGCTCCCCGCCGCCGGTCGCGGGCGATCGCGGCCGCATCTTCGCCGTGATCGACGCCGGCTTCGCGACGCGCCGCAAGACGCTTCGGAACGCGCTGCGCGGCGCGGGCTTGGACTCCGGTGTTGTCGAAGAGGCTCTCGCGGCTGCGGATGTGGACCGTTCTGCCAGAGCGGAGCAGCTCGGCCTGAGCGAGTTCGCCGCGATCGCGCGCGTCCTCGAGGTGCCCGAGGTTCGCCGGTGAAGCTGCTCGCGCCGGCGAAGATCAACCTGTACCTCTGGGTCGGCGCGCGCCGCGCCGACGGCCTGCACGAGATCGAATCCGTCATGCAGTCGGTCTCGCTCGCCGACGAACTGACGGTGACCCCGTCGGACGTCGTCTCGCTCGACGTCGAACCGCCCGGCGCCGCACCCGAAGACGAGTCGAACCTGGTCGTGAAGGCGGTGCGCGCGCTCGGACCGTCGGCACCGGCGGCGAGCGGTGCGTCTTTGCGCCTTGTTAAACGGATCCCGACCGGCGCCGGCCTCGGCGGCGGCTCGTCCGACGCCGCCGCCGCACTGGTCGGACTGAACGAGTTGTGGAGTTGCGGCCTGTCGCGCAAGGCCCTCGAGAAGCTCGGCGCGTCGGTCGGCGCCGACGTGCCTTTCTGCGTGCGCGGCGGGACGGCGGGCGCGCTGGGCGCGGGAGAGCGGCTCTCGCCGCTGATCGTT
>JBASRP010000302.1:0-16732 GCA_049273905.1 Actinomycetota bacterium | reverse complement strand
TTCTGGGCCGGCGCGGGCGACGCGCTGCGGGCGTTCGCCGAGCGCACGATGATCCCGGTCGCCACCCTGAATGCGGCGCGCGGGCTGCTGCCCGACGGGCACGAGTCGTGCATCGGACCGATGGCGGAGGCCGGGCTTGCGCTGTTGCAGTCCGACGTGATCCTGGTCGTCGGGACCAAGTTCGACGCGAGCGTGACGTTCGGCGGTCCGCCGCTGTTCACCGGCAACGAGAAGATCATCCAGGTCGACATCGAGCCGACGTCGTTCGGTCTCAACCGGATGCCAGAGCTCGCTATCACAGGCGATGCGCGCGTCGTTCTGACGCAGCTGACGGACGGGTGGGACGCGAAGCCGAAGGACGAGTGGTGCCGCGCAGCCAAGGAGACCGGGGTCCAGATGCACGCCGCGTGGGACGGCATGACGTCCGGCGAGGGATCGCCGATCCCGCCGGGCCGCGTTGTGCGTGAGGTGATCAACGCCGCGGGCCGTGACGCGATCCTGATCTCCGACGGCGGCGACTCGCACACGTGGGCGATCACGACCTTCCCGGCCTACCAGCCGGGGTCGTACCTTCACACGCACGACTCGCTCGGCACGATCGGGGTCGGCGTTCCGTTCGCGCTCGGCGCCAAGGCGGCCGCGCCCGACCGGCCGGTCGTGTGTCTGATCGGCGACGGCTCCTTCGGGTTCGGCGCGCTGGAGCTGGAGACCGCGGCGCGAAACGAACTGCCGTTCACCGTCGTGATCATGAACAACGGCTCGTGGGGCAACATCCGTCACGAGCAGAACCGACAGTTCAGCGAGACGAACGCGACCGAGCTGTCGGTGGCGAACTACGAGAAGATCGCCGAGGCGTTCGGTGGATACGGCGAGCGTGTCGACGACGCCGCGAACCTCGGCGCGGCGATCCGGCGCGCGATCGACTCCGGCAAGCCGGCCGTCGTGAACGCGATCACGCAACCCGGCGTGGTCAGCGAGATCACGAAGATGGTCGGCGACATGATGTCGATGCTGTGACCGGATACGAGGTCATCGTCATCGGGGCCGGCGCCGCCGGCGGGATCGTCGCGGCGAGGCTCGCGGAACGCGGTCGCGTCGTCCTGTTGCTCGAGGCCGGGCCCGACTTCGCCGACGACGCGATCCCCGATTTCGTGACGACCCACCACCTCGCGAATGTGCCGTCGCACGACTGGGGGTACATGAGCGAAGGCGACCGCACGATCCCGTTGCCGCGCGGACGGCTTGTCGGCGGCTCATCCTCGGTGAACTCGATCGCCGCGGTGCGGCCGCAGCCCGCGGACCTCGACGCATGGGGCTTCGCTGAGTGGACGTGGGACGCGTGCCTGCCCGCGCTCTGCCGGCTCGAGACCGACGTCGCGTTCGGGCACGAGCCGTACCACGGTTCCGACGGACCGATCCGGGTCGAACGCGGCGACCTCGACGGTGCGCGCGCCGTCACACGCGCAGGCTTCGAGGCGTGCATCGAGGCCGGCTACGCGGTCGAGATGGACCAGAACGCGCCGGGGGCCACGGGCGCCGGGCCGCAGCCCTCGAATGTCGCCGACGGCGTGCGGCAGTCGACGCTGGTGACCTACATCCGCGAGGCGCGGAAGCTGCCCGATTTCACGCTGCGCGCGGATGCTCTGGTCGATCGCATCCTGTTCGACGGCGATCGCGCGGCGGGCGTGGTTCTCGCCGGTGGTGAGGAGTTGCGCGCGGACCTCGTCGTGCTTGCCGGCGGCGCCTACGCCACGCCGCAGATCCTGATGCGGTCCGGGATCGGGCCGGCCGGGCATCTGAACGAGATCGGGATCGCGGTGCGAGCGGACCTCCCCGTCGGCGACGGCCTGCTCGACCACCCGGCGCTGCCCGGGATCCTCGGCCTGGCGCGCGAACCCGAAGAAGCGCTCGTCCCTCTGACGCAACGTTGGATGCTGCGGACCTCCTTCGACGGGCGCGACGGCGAGGAGGACGTGCACATCTTCGGGCCCTTCACGAGGATGTCGGTCGGCGAGCCGATGCCGCCCGAGGGTTTCGTGATCGCCGGCTTCGGGACGAAGCCGCGGTCGCGCGGCACGGTGCGGTTGCGTTCCGCAGATCCGACCGCCGCGCCCCGGGTCGTCCTCAATTACTTCGCCGACCCCGCCGACCTCGACGTGATGGTGCGCTGCGTGCGCGCGATCCATGAGCTGTACGCGCAGCCGTCGCTGCAGAAGGTAACCGATCAGGTCGTGTTCCCCGCGCCGGGGATACCCGATGACGAACTGCGCGAGTTGATCAGAGTCGGCTCGCTGACCGACCACCATCCCGCGGGGACGTGCGCGATCGGGCCGGTCGTGGATCCGCACTTGCGTGTCCACGGGTTCGACGGGCTGCGCGTATGCGATGCCTCGGTCATGCCGGACATCCCGCGCGCGAATACCAACTTCCCGACGATGATGATCGCGGAACGTTTCATCGAGCTGCTCGACGCCGAGACGTAGGAGGGTCGCGATGGGTCACATCACGCCCGAGCTGTTCCAGTTCTTGCGGCAACTGAAGCGCAACAACGATCGCGAGTGGTTCGCGAAGAACAAGCAGCGGTATCTCGAGGACGTGCAGGAGCCGGTGCTTCAGTTCGTCGGGGACGCAGGCCCGGGTCTTCGGAAGATCAGCACGAACCTCGTCGCCGACCCGCGGCCGTCGGGTGGTTCGATGTTCCGCATCTACCGCGACACGAGGTTCGCGAAGGACAAGTCGCCGTTCAAGACCGCGGTCGGGATCCGATTCCCGCACCGGTCGTCACGCGACGTGCACGCGCCGGGTTTGTACCTGCACCTCGAGCCCGGCGAGGTTTTCATCGGGGCGGGCATCTGGCATCCGGACACGAAGACGACGACGAAGATCCGAGAGGCGATCGTCGAGCGTCCGGCAGCATGGAAGAAGGCGGTTCGCTCTGCGCCGTTCGCTGGGGCGTTCGAGCTATCCGGCGACGCGCTGAGCCGCCCGCCGCGCGGCTTCGACGCCGAGCATCCGCTCGTCGACGACCTGAAGCGTAAGGACTTCATCGGGATCCGCGTGCTCGACGAGAAGACGGCGACGTCGGATCGTTTTCTCCACTCGTTCCTGTCGATGTGCCGCGACGGCGTGCCGATCCTGCGGTTCCTGTGCGACGCGCTGGGTCTGCCGTTCTGAGCTAGTCGAAGACGCCGGCTTCTTTGAGCCGGTCGAACTCGTCGTCGCCCATGCCGAGGATGCCTTTGTAGACCTCTTCGTTGTCGCGGCCGAGCGTCGGGCCGGGGCGCGTAAAGTTTGGCGGGGAATCGCTTAAACGGAAGCCGAGGGCCTCGTAGCTCTGCGTGCCGATGACCGGGTGGTCCATCGGATGGAAGTGCCCGCGGTGAGCGAGTTGTGGATCGGCGAAGCAGTCCGCGAGGTCGGCGACCGGGTGCGCCTCGATCCCAACTCGTTGGAGAGTGGCGGCGAGGGTGTCGCGATCCTGTGACGACGTCCATTCCTCGATCAGCTTCTCGAGCTCGTCCACGTTCTCGAGTCGCTTGGCGGTTGTGGCGAAGCGCTGATCCGCCCACGGCGGCGTGCCCATTCGCTCAACGAGCGCGCGCCAGTCCTCGTCGGAGTGCACCGCGATCGCGATCCAGCGCTCGTCCCCCGCGCACCGGAACGCGCCGTGTGGTGCGGCGACGCGCGAGCGGTTCCCGAGCGGCCCCGGTGCGGTGCCGGTGACCGCGTACTCGACGATCGTCTCGCCGAGCGAGTAGATCGCGCACTCGACCTGCGAGAGGTCGAGGTAGGCGCCCTGGCCCGTCCGCTGCCTGCGAAGGAGGGCGGCGGCGACCGCCGCGGCGGCGAAGCGCGGCGCGAGCGAGTCTGTGATGGTGCCGTACGGGCCGAGCGGCTCGCGGTCCGGCCAGCCGGTCAAGTGATTGAAACCCGACAACGCGGAGCCCTGGCCGCCGAAACCCGGGTAGTCGCGCTCGGGTCCGGTCTGGCCGTGCAGGCACGTCGAGACCATCACGAGATCGGGCTTCGTCTTCGCGAGGTCCTCGTAGGCGAGGCCGAACCGCGCCATCGCGCCCGGCGCGAAGTTCTCCGCGACGACGTCGGCCCACTCGACCAGCTTCAACGCGACCTCTCGCGCTTCCGGGTGCTTGAGGTTCAGCGTGATCGCGACCTTGTTGCAGTTGAACGCGGCGAACATCGGACTCGCTTCGAGCGAGCGCTGCGTCTTCGTGATCGCGTAGAGGCGGAGGAAGTCCGGGCGCACGCTCGACTCGATGCGGATCACGGTCGCGCCGTGGTCCGCGAAGTAGCGCGTCGCGAGCGGACCGGCGGCTCCCGCGCCGAACTCGAGGACGTTCAAGCTGCTGAAGGGGGGAGCCACATGGTCCCCGAGCCGCGTACCGGTCGCCACGCGCCACCAATCGCCGGAGCCGTCGTGCTCACCGACACGCGGCGCCGGTCGCGACGCCCCTAGTACTCCTTCCGCCACCACGAACCGCCGTGGAAGCTCGATGGCACCAAGTTCGGGATCGTCGAGTTCGACGAAGAGGTCTCGCGACCTGTACTGGCGGCTCGCGAGGATCTCCCGCGCGGTGTTCGCCGGCGCGAGCATCAATCCGCGCGCCAGCGCCACGTCGTACAGGTCGGTCATCGTCTTCGTGAGGAAGAAGCGCGCGATCGGCTCGGAGATCGCGTCGACCTCCGCTTGCGACAACGTCGTGTGGTTGTACGTGTCCCAGTCGCGATCGCTGAGGGCCGGTGTCGCCAGGCCTTCCTCGGAAATCCACGCGGCCAAACGCTTAAGGCCCGGGATCCGCGCCGGGCCGCCGCGCAGACCGAAGGAGGCGAAACCGTCGGCGCACGGCCAGATCTCGCGCTGCACGGTCTGTCCCACCCGCATCAGCGCGCCGGCGCGCGAACCGCGCTGCTTCGTGAGTGGGTACTGACCCACGCGGCTCATCGTCGCCATCAGGTGGGCTTCCTGGAGAGAAACGTCGACGAGTCCACTGCTCGTGCCCACGCCGTGGCGCGCCGCGAGGATCGCGAACGCCGCGTCCGCGCAGCCGTGGTACCAAGACGTCGGATAGGTGCATCTCAGCGGCGCACGATCGGGATCGCCGGTCATGAACATCGTTCCCGAGCGGGCGAGCACTCCGAGGTCACTCGCACGCGCGGATGCGCGCGGGCCGGTCAATCCGAACGGGGTAATCGCACACCAAACGCGATGCTCATGCGACGCGCGCCGGAGCGGCTCGAGCGCGGGCTGTCCGCTCTCGATCACGACGTCGACTAGCCCGGCCAGACTCTCGATCCGTTCCATGCCGTCGACCGTCGACGCATCGGCGATCGCACTGTTCTTGCCGGCGTTGAGGGTAGCGAAGGCATACGTGTTCGCGCGGCCGGGATGACCATCCGGCGGCTCGACCAACGTCACGTCGGCGCCGAGGTCGGAAAGGATCCGTCCGCAAAGCCAGCCAGGCGGATCAGTGAGGTCGAGGACCCTAAGCCCGTCGAGGAACGGCTCGCTCACGACAGAGCCGCGACGACCTCGGCCGCCGGGACGACGTCGGCGATCAGCGGCAGGATGTTGTCCGCCGAGAAGCGGTGCCACTGCTCGGGGAACGACGCGCAGCAGTCCTCGACGACGACGATGCGGAACCCGCGGTTCGCCGCCGCGCGCACGAGCCCTTCGACCGCCATCGTCGTCGAGATCCCGGCGACGATCAGGGTCTGCGTCTTGAGGTTCTGGAGCAGCGACCAGATCTCCGATCCGTGCGACGGGTCGATCGAGGTGTAGCGCGGCAGCATGATGTCGTCCTTCTGCGGCGCGATGTCCTCCACGACCTCTGCGCCCCATGTGCCGTGCACGAGCTTGGGAGTGCCGACGGCGACCTTGTAGATGCGCATGTGCGACGGCAGCGGGATGTTCGGGTGCCGTTCCTTCGTGGCGTACAACACCGGGACGCCGGCCTCACGACATTGCGTCAATAACTCGGCGAGCCGCGGCAGCACGCCGCGCTCCTGCACCGCTTCGGCGAGTTTCCCAGACAAGCCTTTCTGCCCGACGAGCGACGGGTGCACGAGATCGTTCTGTAGCTCCACGACGACGATCGCCGTCGCGTCGCGGGGAAGCGGGTCGAGGGTCACGGCGCGGGCGGGGCGGGGATGTCCTCGGCGTCGGGTTCGGCGCCGCCTT
This sequence comes from Actinomycetota bacterium, assembly GCA_049273905.1. Taxonomy (GTDB): domain Bacteria; phylum Actinomycetota; class AC-67; order AC-67; family AC-67; genus JBASRP01. Next base: position 10,536 of record JBASRP010000302.1, on the reverse strand, counting down.
CGGCTTCGAGCAGCGCGATCACGCGGTCGCGGACCTCGAGCCGTTTCGGTTTCATGCTGAACGTGAACGGGATCGCGTCGACGATGAAGATGCGTCGCGGGCACTTGTACGGCGCGATGCGCTGCCGGGCCCAGTCGAGAACCTCGCTCGCCGTGGCGGTTGCGCCCGGGCGCAGGACGACGGCGGCCATCGGCCGCTCGCCCTTGCGCTCGTCGGGCACGCCGACCGTCGCCGCGATGTCGATCCCCGGATGCTGGCCGAGCACTTGGTCGATCTCGGCCGCGGCGATCTTGTAGCCGCCGCTCTTGATGATCTCTTTCGTCCGCGCGTGGAAGTAGAGCATCCGCCACTTGCCCTGACGGAGCATGTCGCCGGTGTGCAACCACCCGTCGTGGATCGCACCGGCGGTCGCGTCTGGGTCGTTCCAGTACTGCTTGGTGACGTTCGGTCCGGCGAGCAACAGCTCGCCCGGCTGGCCGCGCGGAACGTCGCGCCCGTCCTCGTCCACGATGCGGAACTTCACGGGAGGCATGACCCAGCCGACGCAGGCGTCGCCACACTCGAACGGCGGCGTTTGCGTGACGTAGGAGTTCGCTTCGGCCATGCCGTAGCCGCGGATGAACATCGGTTTCTTCGTGCGTCCGAGCGGCCCCGGTCGGGCCGCGAGCCCGCGGAACGTGCTGATCAGATCGTCGGGGAACAGGTCGGCGCCGCCGCCCCAGATGTGGATAGACGACAGGTCGGCCTCGCGCGCACCCGCGTCGAGCAGCATCCGGTACATCGCAGGCGTCCCGGAGAACACAGTGACGCGGTAGCGCGCGATCGTCTCGAGTATGGCCGCCGGATCGAAGCGCGACATAAAGAACGCGGGCGTTCCCAGCGCCAGCTGTAGCAGCATCGCCGCGTATCCACCGGCGTGCGCGACAGGCATCACCAAGAGCGAGAGCTGTGGCTTCAGCCGCGGCGGGAGCGCATACATGCGCCCGTGGTTGCGGATGCCCACCATCGCGGCCGTGTGAGACAGCACCGCGCCCTTCGGAAACCCTGTCGTCCCCGACGTGAAGAAGAGGAGCGCCGGCTCCTCATCGGTGTCGGGTTGCACCGGCTCGAACTCGTCCGGCGCGTCGACCATGAGCGACCGCATCGAGACGACCGGATCGGGCGGGTCTTCCTCCCCGATCATCGCCCACCGCTTCACGGCGGGCACCTCGCCTGTGTTCTGGATCTGCGTGTCGAAGACGGTTCGGTCGGTGACCAGGAGCTCCGCGCCGGACTTCCGCATGATGTAGTCGATCTCGCTCGGCCGAAGCATGAAGTTCATCGGCACCGGGATCGCGCCGAGCTTGCCCGCGGCGAAGTTCACGAACGCCATCTCGATGCGGTTGATCGTGATCATCCCCACGCGGTCGCCGCGCCGCACGCCGAGCGCGCGCAGAGCGTGCGCCATGCGGTTCACGAGGCGCCCCACGTCGCGGTACGAGAGCACCTCACCCGAAAAGCCTGGATAGTCGATCGCCTTGTCCACCGCGAACGCCGTGCGGTCGCCGTACAGTTCGACGAGACGGTCAACCCAGGTGGCGTAGTTGAAGCGGCCGCGCTCGCTGATGAAGACACGGCGCCGTTCGCCCCAGGTCGGTTCGGTGTAGTTGAGCCGGAGCGGCCCGCCGGGCAGCGCGGCTACTTGCCTTGCCATTGCGGCTTTCGTTTCTCCGCGAACGCGCGCGGGCCTTCCTTCGCGTCCTCGGTCATGAAGACCTGCGCCGCCAGCGCGAGCTCCTGATCGAACGCCTCTTTGAGGTTCAGCCGCAACCCTGTGAGGACCGACTTCTTCACGGCCTCTATCGCGAGCGGCGCGTTGGCGAGGATCCGCTCCGCGTACGCGTGCGCGGTCTTCAGCAGCTCTCCGGGCTCGACGACGGTGTTCACGATCCCCATCCGATACGCGGTTTCCGCGTCCACCTGCTCCGCGGTGAGCAAGATCTCCATCGCCCACGGGAAGGGGATCTGCCGCGGCAGCCGCACCGTCGTGCCGCCGCCGGGGAACAGCCCGCGCTTCGGTTCGGCGACGCCGAACGACGCGTCCGTCGACGCGATGCGGATGTCGGTTCCGAGGAGCATCTCCATCCCGCCGGCGGTACAGATGCCGTTCACCGCGGCGATCACCGGCTTCCACAACTCGAACTCGCGCAGCACCGCGATCAGTCCGGCGTCGGCGGGGATGTCGGACTCGCCCTTCGCGAGCGCCTCGATGTTGTCGGTGACGGTCGGGACGAACGACTTCAGGTCGGCGCCGACGCAGAACTGGTTGCCGACGCCGGTGATGATCGCGACGCGCGCGTTCGGGTCGTCGCGGAAGTCGATCCACGCCTTGGCCAGCATGCCGAAGTGATCCATGTCGAGGGCGTTGCGGCGCTCCGGCCGGTTGATAGTGATGGTCGTGATTCCGGCGTCTTTCTCTACTTCGATGGCCACGCTGGATGCCCCCTCGATATCGTGACCGGTTTCGGCTCTCCCCGAGCCCGCCGGTATGCTGACTGGCGCGTCAGCTTACATCGTTCGGGTGCGCGTCCGGCCCAGTTCGACCGGGGCGCCGCGCGTGGACAGGAGGAACCGCATGGTCGACAAATCCATCGTCGGGACCGAGATGGGCGGCTCGTGGATGATGGTCGAGCGCGGGAAGATCCGCGAGTTCGCCAAGGCCATCCTCGACGACAACCCCGCCTACGAGACGGACGATCCCGCCATCCCGCCGACGTTCTCGATGGCGATCGCGCACTGGCCGGCGCCGCAGGGCGGGCAGGGCCAGGGGCTGTCGAAGCTCGGGCTCGATCTCATGCGCGTGCTGCACGCGGGCCAGGAGTACGAGTATCTCGGCGAGATCAAAGAAGGCGACAAGCTCACGACCAAGTCGAAGATCTCGGACGTCTACGAGAAGGAAGGGAAGCGCGGCGGCACGATGACGTTCGTGACGTCGGAGACGACGTTCACGAACCAACGCGGCGAGGACGTTCTCATCTCGAAGACGATCCTCGTCCAGACGGCCAAGGCCGCGAGCTAACCGGAGGAACCTGAGATGGATCGGATCGGCATCCACTTCGAAGACGTTCAAGAGGGCGACGAGTTCAATGACTGGCCCAAGGTGGAGAACATCTCGCGCACCAACTTCGTGCGGTACGCGGGCGCATCGGGGGACTTCAACCCGATGCACCACGACGACACCATCGCGACCAAGGTCGGTTACCCGAGCGTGTTCGGGCACGGCATGTTCACCGCCGGCGTACTGTCGCACTACGTGACCGACTGGCTCGGCGTCGGCACCCTGCGCAAGTACGCGGTGCGCTTCAAGGGCCAGCTGTACCCGGGGGCCACGCTGACGATCAAGGCCAAGGTCACCCGCAAGTACAAGGAAGCCGACGAGAGACGCATCGACGCCGAGCTCGAGGTCGTCGACGACAAGGGCGGCGTCCTGATCAACGGGTCGGCGACCGCTGCGCTTCCGAGCCGGGGATAACCGTGGGTGAGGCCGGCTTCTTCCGGCCGGATATCCAGACCCTGCCGCGCGACCAGATCCTCGCGCTGCAGGAGGAGCGACTCCGCGCTCTGATCGCGCGCGCCTTCGAGATCCCGTTCTGGCGTCGCCTGCTCGACGGAGCGGGGATCGGGCACGACGACGTCAAGACACTCGACGATCTGCGACGCGTGCCCCGCACGACGAAGCAAGACCTGCGCGAGTCGGAGAAAGCGAACCCGCCGCTCGGCGACTACCGCGGCGCGCCGGTATCCGCGTCGATCCGGCTGTCGACGTCGACGGGTACGACGGGCCGGCCGACGATCAGCTTGTTCACGCCGCACGATCTGGCCGTCGAGTACGACGCGGCGTGCCGCTCGTTCGCGCGGCAGGGTTACAAGAAGGGCGACGTCATCACGCACGCGCATCCGGCCGGATTGAACGGCGGCGCGGCGTTGCTCGGCGGCGCGATCGAAGCGTTCGGGTGCTTGAACGTGCCCGTCGGTCCACCCGCGTCGAAGGCGGACGCCGAGCGCGCGATCGCGCTGTGGCGCGAGCTACGGCCGACGCGCTACGAGATGTTCGGCCCCGCGCTGCACACGTTCTGGGAGACCGCCAAGGCGATGGGTCTCGATCCCGCGAAGGACCTCGGGATGCAGGCGCCCGGCGAGTTGCCGCCGTGGCGGACGATCTCGGCCGGGCTCGAGTGCTTCGCGTTCCTCGGTTCGGCGTGCGGCGATATGCGCGGCTCGCACGTCTGCGAGGACGAAGCTATCGTCGAAGCGATCGACCCGGCGACGGGCGAGCCCGTTCCCGACGGCGTCCGCGGACACCTCGTCGTCACGCCGCTCACGAAGGACAACTTCCTCCTTCGGTACGACCTCGAGGATCTCGTGCGGCTCGATCACTCGCCATGCGAGTGCGGCGAGACGCACGTGCGCGCGTTCTGGGACGGCCGCGCGAAGGACGTCGTGTACGCCGGCGACCGCGCGCTCCTGCCGATGGACGTGTGGCTGCTCCTGCGCGACGTCGAGGAGGTCTCGCAGCCAGGCGTCGAGTACCAGCTCGTCCGAACGGCCGACACCTCGCGGCTCCGCGTCCGGGTGGAGGCAGAGAATCCGGAGGACGTGCTCCGCGGGCGTCTCGACGCCATGCTCTCCGAGCGCCTCGGCGTCGACGTCTCGGTCGAGCTCCTCGCCGCCGGCGCTTTGCCCCGTCCGGCCTATAAGCCCGCGCCGGTGGTGGACGAGTAGGCTCGGGAGATCATGGATTTCGAGACCCTGCTCTACGAGGAGAAGGACGGCGTCGCCTGGGTGACGCTGAATCGCCCCGACGTCCACAACGCGTTCAACTCCGTGATGATGCGCGAGCTGTCGGAGCTGTGGACCGCTCTGCGCGCGAACGACGACGTGCGCGTCGCCGTCCTCAGCGGCGCCGGCGAGAAAGCGTTCTGCACCGGCATCGATCGCGCCGAGGGAGTCGCCGGCCGCTCGCCGCTCCCGGGCGGCCGTCACGTCGGTTCGCCGAGCGACTCGCCGTTCATGTTCGACGACCCGGGTGACGTCCTCGGACCGAAGACGAACGACCTCTGGAAGCCCGTGATCGCAGCGGTCAACGGGATGGCCTGCGGCGGCGCGTTCTATCTGCTCGGCGAGTGCGACATCATCATCGCGAGCGAGAACGCGACCTTCTTCGACCCACACACGACGTACGGGATGACGTCGTCCTTCGAGTCGATGCACATGGTCTACAAGATGCCGTTCGGCGAAGTCGTGAGGATGCAGCTCCTCGGGAACGACGAACGTCTCTCCGCGCAGCGCGCGCACCAGATCGGACTGGTGAGCGAGGTCGTCGCGCCGAACGAGCTCCGCGGCGCGGCGCAGTGGCTCGCCGACCGGATCGCTGCGAAGCCGCCGCTCGCCGTGGAAGGCACGCTGCGCGCCCTGTGGGCGGCGAAGGACCTCCCGCGCTCGCAAGCGCTGGCGCTCGGCTACGCGTTCGTGAAGATGGGGACGAACGCCGAGTCGATCAAAGAAGGGCAGCGCGCCTTCGAGAGCGGCGAAAGGCCGAAGTGGCGTCTGCGATGACGATCGGCCGAGAGCGTTACGGCAACATGGAGCCGCCGCACGTGCGACGAGGGTTGCTTGCCGTCGGTCTCACGCTCGTGGTCGCGGCGATTCCGTTGATCCTTCTACTGGGAAGCCTTGCCGTCATCGTCTCCACGGTCGGCGGGCTGTTCCTTATCTATGCGTTCCTGCCGTCCAGCTATCCGATGCTCGGTGTGGTGGGGACCGTCGCGCTGACATCCGTCACGTTCGGCATCGGTCGCTGGCTCCTCGAAGACTAGACCGCCGTCAGCTTCGCCCCGAGTTTGTCGATCAACGAGCGCTCCAACGCGGCGTCGAACGGCTGTCCGATCCCGGCGAAGAACGCGCTGACCTCCGCGCGTCCCTTCAAGATGAAGACCAGATCGATGTACGCGGCGAGCTCCTGACCTTCGAGGACGATCGTCGCCGTGATGCGGCGGCCCAGGGTGGCGTCGCCGTACTTCTTCGTCGGGATCGGGTCGACCTCGACCGACTTCAGTGTGACCTTCGATCCGCTCTCCTCGAGACCCTCCTTCAGGGCCTGGCCCCCGAAGTCCTTGATGCACGACTCGAGCTTGGGGCTCGTCAGGGCCTTGAGGTCCGTTTGCGCATACGCGTTCGTCTTCACGAAGGATGCGGTCGTGCTGACGATCGCGGTGTCCTTATTGAGGTCGGGCCCGTCGACCGTCGCGCTTTCGGACACGGCGGGATCCACCGCGCCGACGCAGGCAGCGAGCTCTTTGTCCTGCGAGTCCTGCTTGGGGTCGGGGGAGGGCGGCGTCGCGGTCCATCCCGCGGGGAAGTCCGCCTGGATCAGGACGAGCTTCTCCGCCTTCGCTTTGTCGGCGGCGGACGTATCGGTGCCCGTCGTCGGACTCGTCGTCTTAGTGGCGCTCGGAGTCTTGCTGCTGCCGCCGCACGCGGACAACGCCAGGACGAAGATCAGGGCGATCGTTCCGAACGTGCGCTTCATGGGAGCCTCCTCGCGCCGGGCGAGGCGAGTCTAGGCGAGTGCTCGAGGGAGGTGCACGACCGGTCTACGCGGTGCCGATGGTTTCGCTTCCCGAGGTTCCGAGGTAGCTCTCGACGAGGCGCTCGTCGTGCTCGAGCTCGCCGGGCTCGCCGATGAACTGCATCCGCCCCTTGTGGAGGATCACGACGATGTCGGCCAGGCGCAACGCGTGGCGCACGTACTGCTCGACGAGAAGGATCGTCGTGCCGGCTTCGCGGATCGCGCGCACGTTGTCGAAGAGTTGCGCCACGAGGCGCGGCGCGAGACCGAGAGACAACTCGTCGATCATCAGCAGGCGTGGATTCGTGATGACGGCGCGCGCGAGCGAGAGCATCTGCTGCTCACCGCCCGACAGCGTCCCGGCGGTTTGGCCCTTCCGGCGTTCGAGCACCGGGAAGAGCTCGTAGGCGCGCCGCAGGGCGCCGTTCTCGTTGCCCGACCCGTAGGTCGCCATCAGGAGATTTTCGCGGACGCTCAGGCCGGGGAAGATGCCGCGTCCTTCTGGGATGTGCGCGAGTCCCATCCGCGCGATCCGGTAGTCGGGCCGCCCGTCGATCCGTCGTCCGTCAAAGGTGATCTGCCCCTGCGCCGGCGCGAGCATCCCCGAGATCGTGCGCAGCATCGTCGACTTCCCGGCGCCGTTCGGACCGAGCAGCGCCACGACCGATCCCTCCGGGACGACGAGGGAGATGTCGGAGAGGGCGACGAAGCGGCCGTAGCGCGCTTCAACCCCGCGCAGTCGGAGCAGCGGGCGCGTCATCCTCCTCCTCTCCCAGGTAGGCGTTGCGGACCGCGGGATCGGCGGCGATCTCCTTCGGTGAACCGGTCGCGATCAGGCGGCCGAAGTCGAGGACGTAGATCGTCTTGCAGACCTCCATCACCAGATCCATGTCGTGCTCGACGAGCAGGATGCCGATGCCGCGCTCTTCGTTGATCGTCCGGAGGAGCTTCCCGAACGCGCGCGTCTCGGTGGAATCGAGACCGGACGACGGTTCGTCGAGCAACAGGATCTTCGGGTTGATGCACAGCGCGCGGCCGAGCTCGAGGATCCTCGCGGTTCCAACCGGAAGGTCGGACGCGCGGCGGTCGGCCGCCCATTCGAGCCCGAGCTCCTTCATGACCTTCGTGGCAATCTCGGCGCAGCGGCGTTCCTCGCGCGGCCTGCGGGGGAGGTGCAACAGGTCCGACGCGATATCGAGACGGCTCGAGCCGGCTTCGGCGGCGACGAGCAAGTTGTCGAAGAGCGTGATTCGGTGGAAGAGCTCGAGTTTCTGGAAGGTACGGCCGATCCCGGCCTTCGCGCGCTGCGTCGGCGTCGCGCGCGTGAGGTCCTTGTCGTCGATCGTGACGCGCCCGTGCGTCGGCGTTAGGAACCCGCAGATCGCGTTGAACATCGTCGTCTTGCCTGCGCCGTTGGGTCCGATGAGCCCGACGAAGCCGCGGTCGGGAACATCGATCGTGGCGTCGTCGACGGCGAGCAGCCCGCCGAAGCGCACGGTGATCTTGTCGGCGAGGAGTGTGCTCACTCTTGGCCTCCCGCGACAGGTGCCGGCTCAGCGGTCGGGCCGGCGCGTCCACCCCGCTGCAGCGCGCGCAGGATCGCGTTCCCGCCGCGCCGTAACTCGCCGAACATGCCCTCGGGGTTCTGCGCGAGCGCCAGCGTCGCCCCGAGCCCGAACAGGATGAACTGAAGGTCGAGCACCTGCGGGGTGTTGCGGAAGATGAACGGGAACAGCCCCGTCAGCAGGCCGGCCGCGATCGCGCCGCCGATGTGGAACACGCCTCCCACGACGGCGACCGTCACGAAGAAGAGCGCATAGAACGGGAGGAAGTCGAGGCGTGCTGCCTGGCCGCGCTGCATCGCGGTGAGGATCCCTCCGAAGGCGGCCATGAAAGCGGAGAGGCTGAAGATCAAGACCTTGTACTTCGCGACGCTGATCCCGAGCGACCGCGTCGCCGTCTCGCTGTCGCGGATGCCGGCGAGCACGCGCCCGGTGCGCCCGGTGCGGAGATTGAGCGCGACCAGTACCCCGATGACCAGAACGACGAGAGCGAGGTAGTAGAAGGCGTTATCGCCCTCGAACCCTTCCGGGCGCGGCATGTTGATGATCCCCTCCGGTCCCGAGACGCGCGCCTCTTGGAAGAAGAGCTGTTGCGCCATGAACGCGAACGCAAGCGTGATCAGCGCGAGGTACAGACCGTGGAGCCGTACAGCGACGATGCCGATAAGGGCTCCGGCAGGAACCGCCGCGAGCGCGCCGAGCACCAGCGCGAGCCACACGTTCATCCCGCCATTTGCGACGAGGTGTCCGGTCGTGAACGCCGCGGTCCCGACGAACGCGGTGTGGCCGAGCGAGATCTGTCCGGAATAACCCGTCAGGATCACGATAGACAGGAAGATGATCGCCTGCGTCATCCCGTAAGAGATCGACAGGCGCCAGCCGATCCCGCCCACGACGACGGGGATGATCGCGAGGATGGCAAAGAACCCGACCCCAACTCCGAAGCGCGCGCGCTGGGACGCATGTTGCGCGACCTCGCGTGTGCGCACGATGAAGCTCGCGCCCAGACCGGCACGGCGCACGGCCTTCGGGGCGAAGAGAACGAGGACGATCATCAGCACGAACGGCGTCGCCGTGCTGAGGTTCCCGAGGAGCCCGCCCTGCGTTCCGTACTGCACGAGGAAGGCCTCGATGACGCCGAGCAGGATCCCGCCGGCGAACGCCAGCGGAAGGCTGCGCAGATAGCCGAGCATCGCCGCGCCGAGGACGAAGGAGATGATGAACGCGGGGAAGAGGTTCGGGTCGAGCAATCCCAGCCGGGGGACCAGGAGCACGCCGGTGAGCGCCGCGAACGACGTGCTGAGTGCCCACGCGCCGGACGACACGAGACCGGTGTTGATCGCCATGAGGCCGGCCACCGGTCGGTTGTCGACGACGGCGCGGAACGCGATACCAACCCGTGTGAATTTCAGCATGGCGCCCAGCAGCAGGGCTGCGCCCGTCGAGACGCCGAGCACGATCAGTCCGTCCAGCCCAACCGTCACGCCGAGGATGGTGACCGGCGTCCGCGGGAACAAGGACGGGACCTCGACCGTGTAGCCGTGCCAGATGCGGAAAACGATCCCTTCGAAGAGGACGAAGAGTCCGACCGTGCACATCAGCCCGATCACGATCGGCTGCCCCTCGATGCGCCGGAATAGTTGCGTGTCGAGGAAGACGCCGATCATCGGCGCGATCAGGAACACGACGACGAACGCCGACAGCCACACCGGCCATCCGAACTGGATCGTGAAGTTCCAGTGGATGAACGTGGTGAAGAGCGCGATGCCTCCGTACCCGAGGTTGAGGATGCCCGACGTCTTGTAGGTGAGGACGAGTCCCGTCGAGGCGAGGGCGTAAACGCTTCCGGTGACCAGACCGAGAAGGAGGGTCCGGAAGAAGATCATCGCTCGATGCGGGTCAGTCGGTCCCGCAGAGCTTGCAGGTCACGTAGCCCTGATCGATGGCTTTACGGAGTGGAAGAGACGACGCGTCCTTGCCTTCGACGATCGGACAGCCCGGTTCGTGGAAGCTGTGTCCGCCGGGAACGACGAAGACCTGACCGTCGGACGACGGCGCGAGACCCGGCCCCGGGTTGCGCGTGATGGTCCCCGTCCCATTCATCGCGCGGGCGAGATCGCTGCGGAGCTCGCGGGTGTCGCGTTCCGCCGACGCGGAACTCGCCATGACGCCGGCGACGATGATCAGCGCCATCCCCAGCAGACCACCCGAGATCAAGTACGGGATCTGCTCGGTGAGGATGTTCGTGTGCGCGGCCCCGTACCAACCGAGGATCACGAAGACGATGCCGATGACGAGAAGTCCGACGGAGATCAAGAGGCGCGCGTTGGCGCGGACGAACTCGGCGCGCGAGCCGCGGCTGCCGGC
>JBASRP010000275.1:0-5154 GCA_049273905.1 Actinomycetota bacterium | reverse complement strand
GCGTACGTCGAACAGGTGACGAGCGTCGCGTGGGGTGACGACGTGTGCCGCGAAGTCGTCCGGCTCAAGACAGGGACGTGATGACGATGGCGACGAGGATGATCGATCGGAACGGACACCGGTGGGGTGCGGCGATCTCGGCCGTGATCCTCTACGTCGGGCTGATCTTCGATTGGCACTGGGTCGCGCCGGTCGTGTGCATCGCCCTCGGGATCGGGACCGCGTTCGGGCTTCGCTATTCGCCGCTCGGCGCGACGTACCGCTTGATGAAGCGCTCCTTTTCGCTGCAGATCCCCGTCGTTCCCGAGGAGGAAGCCCCGCCGCGCTTCGCGCAGTTGATGGGTTTCGCGTTCCTCCTCGTCGCGACGTTCGGGTTCTACGGCGTCGAGAACGCGGCGCTCGGGTGGACCTTCACGATGATCGTGGCCGCACTGCAGACGCTCCTCGCGGCGACCGGTCTGTGCGTCGGCTGCGAGGTCTATCTCGTCGGGAAGCGCTTCTCCGCGCGGAGCGCCGCGGCGTGATCACCCGTCTCCTCATCGTCGCCGGCGTTCTGGCGGCGTGCGCAGCAGCCACGTGGTGGTGGCGGCGCCGCGAGGGCCGCATGGTCGAGGCGCACGGCGCGTTCGATCGGCGTGATCTCGGCATCGGGGCGCGCGAAGCGCCCTGCGCGACCATCGTAGAGTTCTACGGCGAGGGATGCTCGCCGTGCGTCACGGTCGAGCAGCGCCTCGAGAAGATCGCGGCCGAAGTCTGCGACCTGCGCGTGGTGCAGCTCGACGCCGGGGAGCGTCTCGACCTCGCCGACCGGTACAACGTGCGCCGGGTTCCCACGATCTTCGTGACCGACCCGGAGCTCCATATCGTGTGGCGCGCGTCGGGTGTCCCCACCGAAGACGCCATCATCAAGGCGCTGCTCGGGCCCGAATGGGCCGGCCGCCCCAGCCCCGTTCAGGAAACCGCCGAATCCCGCTGAACCTCTCACGCCCCGTGGCCGCGCGATCGCGCACGGTTGTACGCTAGGCCTCGGGAGTCGCGCTCACTAGGGGGGACCATGCGCCGGGCCTTGTTCGTCTCACTCGTTCTCGCCTTGACCATCTTGTTGCTGCCGGGCTCAGCATTGGCGACGCCGAAGCCGGAGGCCGGATCAGGCGACGGCCACGGGCGGGTCTTCTTCCCGAACCCGGTCGCGCAGCTGCAGGACCAGTCGCTGACCGATCAGAAGGACGCCGACTACGCGGCGCTTCAGCCCGCGTACCGCACGGTCACGCTGACCGACCTGGACAACAGCGGGTACCTGTCGGGACGGTGGGCGGTTGTGATCAATGCCGTCGGAGGGCTCGCCTATTCGGGGGACAAGACCTTCCTCTACGGCCGGAATGACAACCGCTTCGAGCAGGTGATGGCCTACTACTGGGTGACGGAGTCGGAGAAGTACATCCAGTCGCTCGGCTTCGGGAGCTCGCGGCGCGGTATCAACGATCACCCCCAACAGATCAAGATCAACCAGTTTGGCGGCGACAACTCGTTCGCGAAGGACCAGCAAGCCACACTCACGTTCGGGAAAGGCGGAGTGGACGACGCGGAGGACGCCGAAGTGATCCTCCACGAGTACGGGCACGCGATCCACTTCGATCAGTCGCCGGACTTCTACAACTCCGACGAAGCCGGCTCCATCGGCGAGGGGTTCGCGGACTATTGGGCCGTCACCGTGACCAACGTGATCGCGCCGACTCCGGACGCGCCGTGCGTGGCCGATTGGGACTCGGTTTCGTACACGGTCGACGAGCCGCACTGCTTACGCCGGGTCGACACCGACTTGCACTACCCGGAGGACCTCAACGAGAAGGTCCACCACGATGGCCAGATCTGGTCGCGCGCGCTGTGGGACATCCGACAAGCGCTCGGGCACGTCCACGCGGACACGCTGATCCTGACGGCGCAGTTCGACTTCCCGGGAACGACGATGCCGGACCTCGCGGCGCGCACGGTCGCGGCGGCGCAGGCGTTGTACGGGAACGCGGCCGCGAATGCGGTGCGCGATGCGTTCGAGGACCGCGGGATCCTCTAACTAGAAGTCGAGAGCGACCGCGCTGTCCTCGGCGAGAGACGCGACGAGGACGGCGGCGCCGGCTTGCGTGACGCCGTCACGTAGCTCTCCGGCGGTGATCGAACGCCGCAGGAGGCACTGCGTGCAGGCGTAGATCTGCCCGCTCTTCGCGATCGCGTTCCACAGCTCGATCAAGGGCGGCGAGTGCGCCAGTTCCAGGCTCTCCACAACGCCCGGCTGGCCGAGGTGGACGCCGTCGTGGATCAGCCACAGCTCGACGTCGATGCCCGACGCGACGGCGGTCGATCCGATCGTGAGCGCCTGCCCGACGCGTTCGACGTCGTCGGCCGCGTGCGTGAGTCGAAGGACGAATTTCCGCGCCACGAAGCCTCCACGGTGAGCGCCGGTGCTAGTCTAGCCGCGCGTTCGCACCTTCTACGGAGTCGATGATGATCTTTGCGAAGGGCATCAACGTCCTCGAGATCTCGTTCATCCTCCTCTTGCTGTTCATGTTGGGGCTGTCCGGCGTCATCGGCCTCGTCGTGATCACGCGCATGGTCGAGCCGCGCGGCCTGAAGGCGCTCTCGCAGCGGCTGATCGGGCTGCCGCGCCCCAAGTAGAGCCGGGCCGTGAGCCTCAACTTCTCCTTCACCGAGGAACAGCTGGCGTTCCGCAAGTCGGTCCTGGAGTTCGCAGAGAAAGTCGTCGCGCCCGGCGCCGATGAACGCGACCGCGACGGCCACTTCGACCGCGACGTGTGGAACGCGTGTGGCGAGTTCGGGCTCTGCGGCTTGCCGATCCCCGAGGAGTACGGGGGCTCGGGTGCCGACATCATCACCACGAACCTCGCGCTCGAAGCGCTCGAAGAAGGCGGCCGCGACTCTGGCCTGCTGCTGTCGCTCGGGGCGCACATCTGCATCGGCGCCGTGCCGATCTGGCTGCACGGCACCGAGGATCAGAAGAAGACGTGGCTGCCGAAGCTGTGCTCCGGCGAATGGATCGGCGCGTTCGCGATCACCGAGCCGGAAGCCGGTTCGGACGCCGCGGGGATAAAGACGCGCGCCGTGCGCGACGGCGACTTCTGGGTGCTGAACGGCTCGAAGACCTTCATCACGAACGGCCCGGTCGCGGACGTGATCAATGTGGTCGCCGTCACCGACCCCGACGCGCAGAGCGGCGCGCGGATGAGCTGCTTTATCGTGCCGGCCGGTCAGAAGGGCCTCGAGATCGGGAAGCATCTCGACAAGAGCGGGAACCGCTCATCGCCGACGTCGGAGCTGCACTTCCGCGACTGCGTGGTACCACACGCGAACATGCTCGGGCCCGAGGGCTCGGCGCTGTGGAAGGTCGGCTTCGAGTGTTTCGACTGGGAGCGGACCGTGATGGTTTCGTCCGCGATCGGCGGGATGGAGGCGCAGCTGCGCGGCTGCGTCGCGTACGTGCGCGAGCGGAAGGCGTTCGGGAAGCCGATCGCCGATTTCCAGCTGATCCAGGACAAGCTCGCGCGGATGCGCGTGAACATCAACACGGCGCGCTGGGTGCTCTACCACGCCGCGTGGCTCAAGCAGGAAGGTCTGCCGCACCAGCAGGAGGCGTCGATCGCGAAGTACCACGTCGCCGAGGTGGCGATGCAAAACGCACTCGAGGCCGTGCAGATATTCGGCGGGTACGGCTACATCAAGGAGTTCCCCGTCGAGCGCTCGATCCGCGACGCGAAGCTGGCCTCGATCGGCGGCGGCACGAGTGAGATCCAGAAACTGATCATCGCGCGGACGCTGCTCGGGGAATAGCCGTGGAGAACCAGCTTCCCGGGCATCCGATCCTCAGGGCGATCGCCGAACACGTGGAGAAGGTTGGATGGTCGGTAACGATCGCCGACCACGAGATGAATCTCATCTGGATGTCGAGCGAGGGGTTACGGATCTTCGGGCCCGGGATAACGAAGTACTACGGGAAGCACTATCTGTACTTTGGCTACTCCCCGGAGCTGATTGGCCGGTCCACCGAGCGAAGCATCATGCGCGCCGGGTTGAGCTGGCTGCCTATGTACATCGACAAGACGCCCGGAGGACGAGAGGCCGTGCGCGCGCTCCTGGAGTCGATCGTTGGGCCGGGGACGGGTGCAATCGTGGATCAGGTTCCCGATCACCAGGACCCCCTCTGGTCGATGGTTTTCAAGATGTCTCCTGCCGAGGGGATGGAGCACGTTCTCACGAGCGCCATCATCACGGAGGTCTACGATCGACAGGGCGCCTACATCGGGATGGTTTCTCTCTTCGGCGCGGCGTTGCCCTCCCACCTGGTCAATTTCTTGGCCCGGGGTGATGCAGCGGCGCTCGAGCGGATGGTGAAGCTTACGACGCCGGGGCGTCGATCGGCTGCGATCCTCTTCGCGGACGTTCAGTCGTCGGGCACCTTGTCGCGTCGTCTCCCGAGTGCCGTCTACTTCCGGCTCGTGCGCTCACTTATCACTGCGATCGACTCGGTCGTCGTCGGTCACGGCGGGATCGTGGGCCGGCATGCCGGCGATGGAGCGACGGCGTTCTTCTTGACGGAGGATGTCGGCTCCGCGTCAGAAGCGGCACGGGCCGCCATCGCGTCCGCCCGCAGCATCGGCGATGCCGTCCGTGACGTCGCGGCGGAGGTCGAGTCCGACAGCGACGGACTCATCATGGCAAAGGACTGCACGATCAACATCGGCCTCCACTGGGGTGGGTCGCTGTACATGGGTCAAATGAACACAGGAGGGCGACTCGAAGTTACCG
The DNA here is from genome assembly GCA_049273905.1 of Actinomycetota bacterium. Lineage (GTDB taxonomy): Bacteria > Actinomycetota > AC-67 > AC-67 > AC-67 > JBASRP01. The sequence goes on along the minus strand of JBASRP010000275.1, from coordinate 339 downwards.
CTCTCGGCGACGCTGTCAATGAATGCGCGCGGATCCAGGAGAGCGCGCGCGACGGCGAGATTCTCGTCTCGAAGGCGTTGATCGAAAACCTCGACGCGGATGCTGCGGTTGCCCTTGCGATCGATCCGGACGCCCTCTCCTACGTTTCGATCTCACAGTTGGCACATGCGAGTGAGAAGGCTGTTCGCGACGCGGGCGGTATCGCGGTGACTTCGCTTTGACGCTCGAACCGCGCTTCGTCGACGCGGGAGGCGTGCGGCTGCACTACATCGAGGCCGGGTCCGACGAACCTCCGATCGTCCTCGTGCATGGGCTCGGCTCCACGGTGACGAAGTGGCG
>JBASRP010000267.1:0-11549 GCA_049273905.1 Actinomycetota bacterium | reverse complement strand
CGTCTGACGCGCGCGTCAGGCGACCGGGTGAGGGGGCTGAACACCGTGGCCAAAGTCGATGACAAACAGGTGACGATGGATGCGGCCGACGTCGATCGATACGTGGGAAAACCCGTCGGCGGAGGCCAGCAGAAGGAGCCCGTCGCGGTGAACGACATCCGCCGCTGGGCGCAAGCGATGCAGTACCCCAACCCTCTCCACTATGAGGAGGCCGTCGCGTCCGCGTCGCCGTTCGGGCGCATCGTGGCGCCGCAGTCGTTCACGGTGTGCTGCGACGTCGGGCACGGCGCGACACCGGCGATCGTGGGAAGCATCCCGGGCTCGCACATGATCTTCGGGGGCGACGAGTGGTGGTTCTACGGGCCGCGCATCTTCCCCGGCGATCACGTGCGGATGGAGCGGCGCTTCGTCGACTACAAGGTCTCGGACACGAAGTTCGCCGGGCCGACGATGTTCTCGCGCGGCGACACGCTCTACAGCAACCAGCGCGGCGAGCAGATCGCCACGCAGCGCTCGACCGCGGTGCGGTATCTCGCCGAGGAGGCGCGGGCGCGTGGGTTCTTCCACCAGACCGCGCCGCGCCCCGAGTGGACGCCGGAGAAGATCGCCGACCTCGAGGCGAAGAAAGTCGCCTGGATCCGCGCCGGAACCGGCCGCCGCCGCAAGACGTGGGACGAAGTGCAGGTCGGCGAGAAGCTGCCCACACGCCCGATCGGCCCGCATACGATCGCGTCCTTTACGACCGAGTGGCGCGCGTTCACGATGACGGTGTGGGGCGCGACGAGCCACGACGACGACCGCCACATCGAGGAAGCGGGCTGGCTCCCCGAGATGTCGCGCAACCTCGACGCCGCCGAGGAGGACCCGGCGCTCGCCGACGGCCTCTACCACGGCCCGTCTCGCGGTCACACCGACGAGGGCTACGCGAACGTGATCGGTCTCCCGCGCGGCTACGGATACGGCGCGTCGATGGGCGCGTGGGTCCTCGACTACGCGGCGCACTGGGCCGGCGATCACGGGTTCGTGCGGCACTCCCAGATCCAGTATCGGTTCCCGCCGTTCGAGGGCGACGCGTCACTGCTCGACGCCGAGGTCGTCGACAAGCGCGAGGACGCGACACTCGGCGTGCACCTGGTGACGCTCGAGTTTGTGATGTCGAACCAGGACGCGGCCGTGCTGGCAAAGGGACCCGTCGAGGTTCAGCTCCCCCACCCCTGACGGTCGTGACGACCTTCTGGGGGCCGCCGCTGTCGGAGGATCCCGACACGGGCGCGCTCACGCTCGGCGGCTTCCTGCGCGAGTCCGTCGCCGCGAACGGCCCGCGCGAGGCGGTTGTCGCGTACAACGCGAACGGTCGGCTTTCGTGGACGTACGCCGACCTCGAGGGGGCGGCGCGCGCGATCGCGCGCGCGTTGATCGCGGCCGGCGTCGAGCCCGGAGAGCGCGTCGCGCTGCTGATGGGGAACCGCCCGTCGTGGGTTGCGTCCGCGTTCGGTGTGGCGCTGGCCGGCGGCGTCCTCGTACCGGTGAACACGTACCTCGAAGCGCGCGAGCTCGCGTATGTGCTGTCGCACTCAGACGCAGCGCTGCTGCTGATGCAAACGGAGCTGGCCGGCCACGACTACGTGTCGGGGATCTCGTCGCTCACGGCTTCCGGTGACCTCCCAGCGTTGAGGGCCGCGGCGTGCGTGGGACTCGACGAGCCGCGCGGCGAGATCGAGCCGTGGAGCGCTTTCCTTGGGCGCGGGAACGACGTCCCGGACGAAGCCGTCGACTCGCGCGCGAACGCCGTGAGCCCCGACGACGACGGGATCATCATCTACACGTCCGGCACCACCGCTGCGCCAAAGGGCGTGCTGCACACCCACGCGCCGCCGTGCATGCAGAGCCGCCGCTTCGTACGGCACCTGGCTCTCGACGGGGACGTCCGCTCCTGGAGCGCCTTCCCGCTGTTCTGGACGGCGGGCTTCGCGATGGTGATGGGAGCCACGCTGGCGTGCGGTGGATGCCTGGTGCTCCAGGAACGCTTCGAGCCGGGTGAAGCGCTACGCCTCCTGGCGACCGAGCGCGTCACAACACCCCACGCGTGGCCCCATCAGCTCGGCGAGCTGGAGGAGCATCCCGACTGGGCGGACGCCGATCTCTCCGCGATGCGACACATCGAATCGTTCGGTCCGTTCGGACGGCATCCGTCCGTCAAGGTCGTGGAGGACGCGTGGACCTCGCGCGCAGCGTTCGGCCTCACCGAGACGTTCACGATCGTCACCTCGACACCGGCGGACGCGCCGCGCGAGATCCGCGACAAAGCCACCGGACGCATCCTGCCGGGCAACGCGATCCGCATCCTCGACCCCGCGACCGATGGGGCACTCCCCGTCGGTGAGCCCGGCGAGATCGCCGTGGCCGGCGCCTCGCTCATGAAGGGCTACGTGAAGGTGCTGCGGGAGCAGACGTTCGACGCCGACGGCTTCTTCCACACGGGTGACGCCGGGTGGATGGACGAGAACGGCTTCCTCCACTGGACCGGCCGTACCTCCGACATGATCAAGACCGGCGGCGCCAACGTCTCACCGGTCGAGATCGAGATGGAGCTCCTGCATCACCCGAAACTGAAGGCCGCGGGCGCGGTCGGCGTGCCGCATCCGACGCTCGGTCAGATCGTGGTGGTCGTGGCCGTCCCGAACGAACACTCAGACGTCGACGAGGAAGACGTCCGTGGCTTCCTCAAAGGACGTATCGCTTCGTACAAGATCCCGCGGCGCGTCGTCCTTGTGCGCGAGGAGGAACTCACGCTCACGGGCAATCAGAAGATCAAGCCGGAGGACCTCCGCGCACTGGCGACGGCGAGGCTCGCCCGATCCTCCGACTAGCTCGGGAGGTCGTGGATGATCCCGCAGACGAGCTTCCAGCCGTCCTCGGCCTGCCGCAACGTGTAGGTGAAGCCCACGCGGTTCAGCTCCTCGCCGTCGGCGCGGACGCGGACGAGCGTTCCCGTGAAGGCGACGAGATCCGGCGAGAGTGGTCGCGATGTGAGGCCGACGAACTCGGTGTGGTCGTACCCATCCGCGCGCATCTGTTCGACACCCAGCGACAAAGATACTCGCGCGATGTCCGCGTCCGGCAAGACGGCCACACCCTGCGGAGTGACGTACATGACGGGCAGATTGATCAGCGTCAGCGCGCGGTCGAGGTCGCCGTGGGCCAGCGAATCCGCGTATCCCCGGAGAGCGGCCTCCGCGGCGTCCGCCGTCACTCGGAGCCGGCTTTGATGTAGCGCGCCAGCTCGCGGCGCGCGATCACCATCTTGTGCACCTCGTCGGGGCCGTCGGCCAGCCGCAGCGAGCGCGCTCCGGCGTACATCTCTGCGAGGCCAAAGTCCTCGGTGACGCCCGCCGCGCCGAACGCCTGGATCGCGTGGTCGATCACGTAGAGGGCGGTGTTCGGCGCGATCACCTTGATCGCCGAGATCTCGATGCGCGCCGCCTCTTTGCCCTTCGTGTCCATCAACCAGGCCGCCTTCATCGTCAGCAGGCGCGCTTGCTCTATGCGGATACGCGACTCCGCGATCCAGTCCTGGATCACGCCCTGCCGCGCCAGCTCTTTGCCGAAGGCCTTACGTGTCAGGACGCGCGTGCACATCAGGTCGAACGCACGCTCGGCCAAGCCGATCGCGCGCATGCAGTGGTGGATGCGGCCGGGCCCGAGGCGCGCCTGCGCGATCGCGAAACCGCTCCCCTCCTCGCCGAGCAGATTGGACGTCGGCACGCGCACGTCCTCGAACAGAAGCTCCGCGTGACCGCCTTCGTGCTCGAAGCCGAAGACCGGCAGCGTCCTCTTCACGGTGAGGCCCGGCGTATCCCTCGGGACGAGGATCATGCTCTGGCGCTTGTACGCGTCGGCGTCGGGATTCGTGACGCCCATCACGATGAGCACCTTGCAGCGTGGGCTCCCGGCGCCGGACGTGAACCACTTGCGGCCGTTGATAACGTACGAGTCGCCTTCGCGCGCTATCGAGGTCCGGATGTTCGTCGCGTCGGACGAGGCGACGTCCGGTTCGGTCATCGCGAACGCCGACCGGATCTCGCCTTCGAGCAAGGGCTTGAGCCACTCGTCCTGCTGCGCGGGCGAACCGAACTCGGCGAGGATCTCCATGTTGCCCGTGTCGGGCGCCGCGCAGTTCATCGCCTCAGGAGCGAGGAAGCTGCGACCGGAGATCTCTGCGAGCGGCGCGTACTCGGTGTTTGTGAGTCCGGCGCCGTACTGCTCGTCCGGCAGGAAGAGATTCCAGAGCCCGCGGTTGCGAGCCTCCGCCTTGAGGTCCTCCATCACCGGCGGATGGAACTGCGGGTCACTCTGCGAACGGTATTGGTCGCGGTACACCTTCTCCGCCGGGTAGACGTGCTCATCCATGAACGCCGTGAGGCGCGTACGGAGCTCTTCGACCTTGGGACCGTGTTCGAAATCCATCGCGTCCTCCCGCCAGCGGTGCGTGCGGCGCAAAGTCTCGCACGGGGAGGCCCTTTTCGTCAGTCCGGGCAGGATTGGCCGGGCCGAAGAGAGGAAGCACCGCGTCGGACTGACGACGATCGCGGACTCCGGTCGTGCGCCTGACGACCGCCGCTCGTAACTAGCGCGACGGCGCTAGCTCACGTTGACGCCGACAAGCTTGCCGACGACGTAGGTCGCTCCCGCCGCCAGCGCGCCGATCACCAGCATCCGGACGCCGTTGCGGATGGCCGGACGGCCGGTGAACACTGAGATCGCCGCCCCGACGCCGAGCAGCATCACCGCGGCCAGTCCGGCCGCCGTCCACAGAGCGGCGGTGCCCGACCCGACGATGAACGGGATCACCGGAACGAACGCGCCGAGCGCGAACGTGATGAAGGATGAGCCCGCAGCCGTCCACGGCGAGACGAGCTCCGAGGGATCGATGCCGAGCTCCTCACGCACCAGCGTGTCGAGGGCCGTGTCGGGCCGGCTCATCAGCCGCTGCGCGAGCGCCTCCGCCTCCTCTTTCTCGACACCCTTCGCGCGGAAGATCAAGGCCAGCTCTTCTTGTTCCTCCTCCGGGAAGTGCGCGAGCTCGTCGGCCTCCAGGCCGATCTCGCGTTCGTATAGCTCGCGCTGGGAGCGCACCGAGATCCACTCGCCGGTCGCCATCGAGAACGCGCCGGCGACGAGCCCGGCCACGCCGGCGAGGAGCACGAACTTCCCGTTGTTGGTGGTACCGCCGGCGACACCCATCACGATGGACAGGTTCGACACGAGGCCGTCGTTGAAGCCGAAGACGCCGGCGCGCAGCGCGCCCGCCGCACCGACGCGGTGTCGTCCCTCGGCGCGCGCGATGCGCGTCCCGGTCGTGCCGCCGACGAGCGCCGACACGGTTTTCCCGTGGGCACGTTCCTGGGCCGCCATCGAATCTGGCGCCTCTGCGATGCTGTCGTACTTCGACGCGTCGGCCGCCTCGAGACGCAGCACCATCGGCAGCACGGTGTCGGATCCGAAACGCCGCGCGAGGAACGACAGAGCGCGCACGCGCAAGGGTAGAGGAGGACGCTTCGGGTTGGTCAGGCCGCGCTCGGCCATCAGCTTGGCCCAGTGCTCGGCGTGCCGCTCCTCCGCTTGAGCCAGCTCGAGCAGGATGCCGCGACGCTGGTCGCTGGCGCGCTCCGCGAGCGCGCGATACAACGCGGCGCCGGCGAGCTCGTCGGCCCACAGCTCGAAGAAGCGCGCGGCTTGAGGGTCCTTCGTAGACGTTGCCATCGCTTCCACCATACCCCCTCTGCAACGCGCCGCCGTTTGTCGCGTGTTCCCGCCGGGTATCGGTTTTTTCGGAGAACGTGACGCTGGGAGGAGGACGGCATGCCGGGCAAGCGAACGGCGTCGATCAAGAACCGGAAGCAGTACGAAGGTCTGCGGAAGAAGGGAATGTCGAAGTCGCGTGCGGCGCGGATCGCGAACTCGCCGGGCGCGTCGAAACGCGGCGGCAAAGCGTCGGGCAGCGGCATGCGGCGCCGGGCTACGCGTCAAGGCGGAACAACCGCGCAGAAGCGCGCGGCCGGCCGGAAGGGCGGGCGTGCGACGGCCCGCAAGCGCTAACGCTTCTTCTTGTTGCTCGCCGGCGGATCTCCGCCGGCGAGTAGCGTTCTCAGGTCGAAGTCCTCGGGCTGCTCGAGCTGTTCGAACGTGCACGAGCGGGCATCGCGATCGTCGCGCCAGCGCTTGAAGTGCGTCACGTGCCGGAAGCGGTGGCCTTCGGTGTAGTCGTACGAGACCTCCACGACGCGCTCGGGCCGCAGCGGCTCCCACGACTGATCCTTGTCGCGGCTCCAGCGTGACGGCTCGCCCGGCAGCCGCTCCGTTTCGCCTTCGGGCGCCCACGGGTGCGCCTCACCCTTGCTCAAACGGAACGGCGCAATCTCCTCGACCAGTTTCTTGCGCTGCGCCGCGCCGAACGACGCACACACGCCGACCGGCCAGAACTCGTCGCTCTCGAAGTAAAGGCCGATGAGGAGCGATCCGACGCCGTCGCCGCTCTTGTGCCAGCGGAACCCGGCGACGACGCAGTCGGCCGTGCGCTCGTGCTTGATCTTGAACATCACGCGCTTGTCGGGCACGTAGAGGATCTCCGGCGGTTTCGCGATCACGCCGTCGGCGCCGGCCCCCTCGAGGACGCGGAACCACTCGTCCGCCTCCTCGATAGAGTGGGTCATCGGCGTGATGTACACGGGCGCCTTCGCGTTCGCGAGCGCTTTCTCGAGGAGCGCCCGGCGCTCGGAGAACGGCTTGTCCATGAGCGACTCGTCGCCAAGCGCGATCAGATCGAACGCCACGAACGCGGCCGGCGTCTCCTCGCTCAACATCTTCACGCGTGACGCCGCCGGGTGGATGCGCTGCTGCAGCGCCTCGAAGTCCAAGCGCCCGTCCTGCAGCAGCACGATCTCGCCGTCGACGACGCATCGTTCCGGAAGCTCGGTCTTCGCAGCGGCCACGATCTCCGGGAAATACCGGTCCATCGGACGCTCGTTGCGGCTGCCGAGAACGACCGAGTCGCCGTCCCGGAAGAGGATGCAACGGAAGCCGTCGAACTTCGGCTCGTAGAACGCGCCCGGCGGGATCTCTGGCACGAGCTTCGCCAGCATCGGCTTCAGCGGCGGTTTCACGGGGAGCGTCATCGGCGCGCTTTCTTCGCGCGCGACGGGGCAACGCGCGTCGGTTCGCGCTCAGCCTTCGGGAAGTGCGGCGGGAACGGCGCTTCCTGCATCCCTTCGTCCTCCTGGCGGTCGGCCAGCTCGAGCAGCGGCTCCAGAGAGTGGGCGCGCTCGTCGATCCGGGCCATCGCGTCGCCGCGTTCCCGGAAGCGTTCCGGAACCGTCGCGATCGTGAGGTCGGCCGGCTCCACGTCGGGCACCTCGTCCCACGTGATCGGACACGACACGCGCCCATCGGGCATCGGGCGCACACTGTAGGCCGCCGCGAGCGTCCGGTCGCGCGCGTTCTGGTTGTAGTCGACGAAGACGCCGCGTCGTTCCTCCTTCCACCACGCCGTCGTCGCGAGGCCCGGGGCGCGACGCTCGACCTCCCGCCCGAGCGCGAGCGCCGCGCGCCGCACGTCGAGGAAATCCCACCGCGGCTCGATCCGCATCAGCACGTGGATCCCGCGCTTGCCCGACGTCTTCGGGAACGCGTCCAGCCCCAACCCGTGCAGCGTTTCGCGTACGAGTAGCGCCGTGCGGCGCACGTCGGAGAACGGGACCTCCGGGGTCGGGTCGAGATCGAAGCGCATCTCATCGGGGTGCTCGGTGTCGTTCGCCCGCACACCCCATGGATGCAGCTCGAGGCACCCGAGGTTGATCGCCCACGCGAGGTGCGCCTCGTCCCTCATGACGAGGAACTCCGCGGAGCGGCCGCTCGGGAAGCGGACACGCACCGTTTGGATCCATCCGGGCCGCGAGGCCGGAACGCGCTTCTGGTAGAAGAAGTCGCCGTCGACGCCGTTCGGATGACGCTTCAACAGCGTCGGGCGATCGCGACATCCGGTGAGCGCCCCGGACGCGACGGACAGCCAATAGCGCACGAGGTCGAGCTTCGTGAGCCCGAGCGCCGGGAAGTACAGCTTGCTCGGATTCGTCACGCGGACCTGTCGTCCGGCGACCTCGAGGATCTCGACCTCTTGAGGCATCGGCCTCGGAAGTATGCACGCGAGCACCGAGGCGCGACGGAACCGTCTGTGCTCATCCTGCTCAGCGAGGCCGGTGAGCATGGAACTCGCTCCGGTTGGGGAAGATGCGAGGCACATGGCCAACAGAAGGAAGCGCACGGTCGCCCCGGAGGCGGCCGCCCGCGAGGCGGGGCTCGTTTACGTGGACGACCGCGAGCCCGGTATCGGGCGCGCGCGCTCCGGCCGCGGTTTCCGATATACGACCCCGGATGGGAAGACGATCCGCGACGCGAAGGTGATCGCGCGCATCAAGGCGCTCGCCGTTCCTCCGGCGTGGAAGGACGTCTGGATCTGTTCGTCGCCGCGCGGTCATATCCAGGCCACCGGGCGCGACGCGCGCGGGCGGAAGCAGTACCGCTATCACTCGCTGTGGCGCGAGACCCGCGACCGCACGAAGTACGACCGCATCGTGCCCTTCGGCGAGGCGCTGCCGGCGATCCGCAAGCGCGTTCGCGAGGGCCTTTCCCTCCAAGGCTTGCCGCGCGAGAAGGTCCTCGCCGCCGTCGTCCGCCTCCTGGACGTGAGTTACCTGCGCATCGGCGGCGCGCGCTACGCCAAAGAGAACGGCTCGTTCGGGCTGACGACGATGCGAGACCGCCACGCCGAGGTGAGCGGCGGCACGATCCGCTTCGAGTTCGTCGGAAAGGGCGGGAAGCGCCGCACGGTCGACGTCAGCGATCCGCGCATCGCGCGCATCGTGAAGCGCTGCCAGGACATCCCCGGCCAGCAGCTGTTCCAGTACCTCGAGGAGGACGGCACACGCCGGCCGATCGCATCCGACGACGTGAACGCGTACCTTCGCGAGATATCAGGCGAAGACTTCACCGCGAAGGACTTCCGCACGTGGGCGGGCACGGTTCTCGCCCTACGCGCGCTGGCGCCGATGGAGGCCGGCGAGTCCGACGCGCAGACCCGCCGGAGCGTGAACGAAGCGGTCGAGGTCGTCGCCGGCGAGCTCGGCAACACCGTCGCGGTCTGCCGGGCGTGCTACGTGCACCCGGCCGTCATCGAGGCCTACGCCGATGGCTCGCTCGCGAACCTGCGGATCGGCCGCGTGCGCACGAAGGGACTCGCCTCGTCGGACCGTCTGCGCCCGCACGAGGCCGCGCTTCTGCGACTCCTGCGCGGCCCGGCCGCGCGCCGCCGCGCGGCCTGATCCGGATACGGGAAGCGAAAAGCCGGAGGCACCCGGTCCCCCGGCCTCTTCGCAACGATCGCTCAGCTAGTGGTGGTGATGCGTTTCGTGTCCGTCACCGACGACGATCGTCTCGTCGCGCCGGCCTGCCCAACCGCCCCACGAACTCCAGAACATGAGGGACAAGAGGACGCCGACCGCGCCCACGATCATCAGGATGACTCCAACTGCGTCAAGATCGATGCCTCGCGTATTCGTTTCGACGGCGAAGGCGAGGATCGCGCCGACGGCAAACAGGAAGATGCTCACACCGATGCCCATATGCTCGCCTCCTTTCTGCCGCAGTTCTTACCCTGTCCGCGCGTTCGGCTAACACGCGCGGTGGCGACGACACATCGGAGCCGCGGAGTTTTGCGGAGGTTTGGATCAGACGGCGACGAGTTGCCCACTCATGTTGGGGTGGATCGTGCAGTAGAAGTCGTACGTCCCCGGCTCGAGCGGACCTTGGAACGTCACAGGAGTCGTTTGTCCGGCGCCGATGAGCGGACTCTCGAAAAGCTTCGGTTCGCCTCGGTGGTCGAGGTCGTGCTGCGCCAGATCGAGGTTGAGGAAGGTCAGCTTCGGGTTCGCGGCGTTCACGATCATGACCGGCGTGAGGTACGTCGCCGAGGCTGCGCCCGGCCCGGCCACGACGGCCGTCCCGGCGCCCGGGGCCGGCAGCGACGGCAACCCCGGCAAGCCGCCACCGCCGCCACCGCCGCCACCGCCGATCTTGTACGCGACGACGAACTCGCTCGACGCGGCGTATACCGTGTTCCGCGCGATCGAGACCCCCGCGCTCCCTCCGGCGTCCGAGGCTGACGCACCGACGTCGAGCGACAGCGGTCGCTTCACCAACGGCACTCCCGTCGCCGCGTCGGCGGCGAGAAGGTTGCCAAGGTTGTCCATCACGTAAACGACGCCGTTCGCGACGCTGACGGACTGGTAGTGGACGATGTCAAGCATCGGCGTTACCCACTGGTACGGCGCCTGCCCGCCGGTGCGATCGAGTCCGACGAGCTGCCCCGGCGGCGTCCCCACCGTGTAGATGCCGTTGTCGTCGTACGCGCTCGACGCGCCGTTGCAGCTGACACACGGCAGGCCGACGATCGCCTGCCAAGCGGCGGTCATGTCGTCCGCGTTGGCGACGTGGTAGACGCCGGACTTCTGCAGATCGCCGATCTGCAAGCGACCGTCCGCGTTCCGGAAGAGGTTCGGCGATCCACCGAAATCGAGATCGAGCATGAAACACCCGAGGCTCCACACGAGCACCGTCGTCTCGTCGCGGAAGTTCTCGCACACCGGCTGCTTGTCGATACCCGGGTAGTACTGATCCACGTTGCCTTTGTAGTGAGCGACGATCGTGCCGAACGTCGGACGGCTCGGGTCCATGTCGATCTTCAGGAGCGAGTTGGCGTTCGGCGCCTCCAGGCCTTCGCTGTGCGGGTTCCCCCCGCAGCCGTACGCGTACCGAGTGCCGACGTCGTACGAGGGCGTGCACCAGAACGACGCGCCGCGGAACCCATCCGCGTAGAGGTCGTTCGGGATCGTGTGCTGGTGCGCGAGGATCTTTCCGCCGGGGGCGCCGGCGACGGGGTGGGTGCAGCGAGTGACGGGGCTGGAATCACAGGCGGGGCTCGCGTCGACGACGGCGAAACCGCCGCGCGACACCTCCGTGTTCCCCTCGTAGCCGGCGAACCCTTGCAGGATCATCCCGTCGACGTAGAGCGGACCGGCATCGATGAACGAGTTGGGCTGTCTGGTCTCGACGATGGTCCGCCACAGGATCTCCCCGGTCGTCTGGTCGAGAGCAGTGAGGTACGGCTCGCCCGGCATCGTGACGCCGACGAAGACGATCCCGTTGACCACGGTTGGCGACCCGACGATGACACCGCCGACGAGCGCCTGCCCGGCGCCGTCGAGGTGCGTCTGCCACAGCAGCTCACCGGTGTCGGCGTTGAGAGAGAACACCCAGCCGGTGTTCGTCGCCAGGTAAACGCATCCGTCCGCGACGACCGGCGTGTTGCTGAACCCGCCGCCGTCTGGGGCGTGGTCGGAAGCTGCGAATACCCACGAGGGCGCCAGGTTCCGGACGTTGTCGGTGCCGATCGTCGTCTCCTCCGGCTGCCTACGGCTGTTGGCGTAGTCGTGGCC
>JBASRP010000255.1:0-4120 GCA_049273905.1 Actinomycetota bacterium | reverse complement strand
GGACGAGACGGGCCTGAAGAAACGGCTCGCGACCGCCCGCCGCGAGCTGCAGGAAGCGGTCCATTTCGACCACCGGGTGGTCAACGACCAGGTCGAACAGGCCCTCGAAGAGGTTGACCGTATACTGGGAGCCGTTCCCGATAGATGAGGTGATGCGTTCGTGACGATGATGGAACCGAAGATCGACGAGCTCCTCGACCAGGTGGACTCCAAGTACACGCTCGTGATCATGTCCGCCAAGCGAGCCCGTCAGATCAACGCCTACTACAGCCAGCTCGGTGAAGGCATCGGCGAGTACGTCCAGCCGCTGGTCCCGCACGCGCCGGACGACAAGGCGCTCTCGACCGCGCTGAAGGAGATTTCCGCCCGCAAGGTGGCCTACGAACGGACGGCCGAAGGGATCAAGTGAGTCCCGCACCCGATACCGACCTGGGCGCCCTTCGGGGCGCCCGAGTTCTCCTCGGGGTCTCCGGCGGCATCGCCTGCTACAAAGCCGTCGAGATCGCTCGGATGCTCGGCAAGCGCGGCGCGCACGTGCAGGTCGTCATGACCGAAGCAGCGACCCGCTTCGTCGGCACCATCACTTTCGCGTCGCTGACCCACCGCCCCGTCTACACGGACCTCTTCGATCAAGAGGACCGTGTCCTGCACGTGCGCCTCGCGCGCGAAGCCGACCTCATCCTGGTCGCCCCGGCGACGGCGAACCTCATCGCGAAAATGGCCCACGGGATCGCCGACGACCTGCTGTCCGCCACGTTGCTGAACGCCAGGTGTCCGATCGTCGCTGCGCCGGCGATGCACACCGAGATGTGGGAGCACGCCGCGACGCGCGCCAACATCGACACCCTCCGTTCGCGCGGGGTTCATCTCGTCGATCCCGAAGAAGGTGAGCTCGCCGGCGGCGACGAAGGCGTCGGACGTCTCGCCGAGCCCCTCGTGATCGTCGCCGCCGTCGCCGAGACCTTCGCGAGCGGCCGCGACCTCGCCGGCGTGCGCGTGCTGGTCACCGCCGGCGGAACACAAGAGCCGATCGATCCCGTCCGGTACATCGGGAACCGCTCGAGCGGGAAGATGGGCTTCGCCGTCGCGGCCGACGCCGCGCGCCGCGGTGCGGCCGTCACGCTCGTCACGGGTCCGACCTGGCTCGCCGATCCGGATCGCGTCGAGGTCGTACGCGTGCGCACCGCGGCGGAGATGCGCGAGGCCGTCGTCTCCCGCTACGACGAAACGGACGTTGTCGTGAAAGCGGCGGCCGTCGCGGACTTCCGTCCCGCGAACCCGGCCGCGCAGAAGATCAAGAAGGACGAGGGCGCGCCGAACGTCGTTCTCGAGCCGACGATCGACATCCTGGCCGAGCTCGGCCGCACGAAGACCAACCAGCTCCTCGTCGGCTTCTCCGCCGAGACCGACGACGCGGTGCCACGCGCGCGGAAGAAGCTCGCGGCCAAGCACCTCGACCTCATCGTGGTCAACACCGTCGGCCGCCCGGGGAGCGGTTTCGAGGCTGATACCAATGCCGCCCACATCCTCGGCGCCGACGGCACGGAAGAGGAGTTTCCCCTCCAGACCAAGGCGTCGCTCGCGCGCGCCATCTGCGACCGGGTCGTCGCCGCTCTGCGCAGGTAGGGCAGCCGCGCAAAAGCGGCTTTTCCCGACCTCCTCTACCCCCACCGAGGCCTCGGGCCCTATAATTCCGGCCCGAACCACGCCGCTCCGCCCACACGTCCACGAGGAGAAACCAGATGCCCCGACGCTGGGTCTATACGTCCGAGTCGGTGACCGAGGGTCACCCCGACAAGATGGCCGACCAGATCTCCGACGCCATCCTCGACGCCATCCTGAAGGACGACCCGTTCGGACGCGTCGCCTGCGAGACGTTCGTGACGACCGGACTCGCCGTCGTCGGCGGTGAGATCTCGACCTCGACCTATGTGGACGTTCCGTCGATCGTGCGCCGGGTGATCATGGAGATCGGGTACACGCGCGCGAAGTACGGTTTCGACGGTGAAACGTGCGGCGTCATCGTTGCGATCCAAGAGCAGTCGCCGGATATCGCGCAGGGCGTGGACCACGCGTTCGAGGAACGCAGGGGCCAAAGCGATCAGATCGACGCACAGGGCGCCGGCGACCAAGGGATGATGGTCGGCTACGCGTGCAACGAAACCCCCGTGTTGATGCCGATGCCGATCTACCTGGCGCACAAGCTCTCGCACCGGCTGGCCGAGGTGCGCAAAGCGGGTCTCGTTCCGTACCTGCGGCCCGACGGCAAGACACAGGTCACCATCGAGTACGAGGACAACAAGCCCGTCCGCGTGAACACGATCGTCGTGAGCGCGCAGCACCAGCCCGACATCGACATCGAGACCCTGCTGACACCCGACGTCCGCGAGCACGTCGTCGACCCGATCCTCAACGACGTCGGGATCGACAGCGAGGGCTACGACCTGTTCGTGAACCCGACCGGCCGCTTCGAGGTCGGCGGCCCGAAGGCCGACACCGGCCTGACCGGGCGCAAGATCATCGTGGACACGTACGGCGGCATGGCGCGGCACGGCGGCGGGGCATTCTCGGGCAAGGACCCGACGAAGGTCGACCGCTCCGCGGCATACGCGGCGCGCTGGGTGGCCAAGAATGTCGTGGCCGCGGGCCTGGCCGAGCGGTGCGAGGTCCAGGTCGCGTATGCCATCGGCGTGGCGCACCCGGTCTCGGTGTCCGTCGAGACCTTTGGGACGGAGTCGGTGGCGGTTGAGAAGATAGAGAAATGCATCCGCGAGGTGTTCGACCTCCGTCCGGCGGCGATCCTTCGTGACCTGGATCTGCGGCGCCCGATCTACCAGAGGACCGCGGCCTACGGGCACTTCGGCCGGGAGCTCAAGGACTTCACCTGGGAGCGCGCCGACCGCGTCGACGACATCAAGAGCTGCATCTAGTCGCCTGGCTCGGGCTCCGGCTCCACCAGGCGCCGCCACTGCTGCTGAACCGCTTGCCGCGAGACGCCCAACGCGACTGCAAGGTCGTACCAACTCCATCCTGCGCGACGGGCCTGGAGGAGGAGTTCCCGGCGGCGCGCGGCGAGTAGTTTCTCGAAGTGGCGAAGCGCCCAGAACGATGCGATGCCCGGCGGCCGTTTCAGACGACGAAGCATTTCCTCGTCGGTGTAGATGTGATGCATCTGCCGATGATGGGGCGAGTGGCGGCCGCGTTCAACAAAACCCGAGCCGTTGTCTCCCTTCGCGACGACTGAGGGGTCACCGGCCGCTCCAAGCACCTTGTCAACATCGCTTGCGCGTTCATTTCGTTCGCGCAGGTCATCCGATTTCCGGCGCGGCGCGATGCAATGGATGTTGACAAGGTAGCTGGAACCTCGCAGGGAAGTGGCGGCCGGTTCGGCGGGTTCGCGTCGGTCGTCATGACGCAGACCGCGCTTTCGCATCTCGATCGCGCATTCACGTACCGCGTTCCCGACGACATCTCGGTTGAGGTCGGTGCCCGTGTGCGCGTTCCGTTCCGCCGGCGCAACCGGGAAGGCGTCGTCGTCGCCCTCCTCAGTGAGCCCGATATCGAGCGGGCGCTGCCGATCAACGCACTGCTCGGACCGGGCCTCGACCAAGACCTCGTCCGCCTGTGCCGGTGGGTTGCGGATCAATATCTCGCGACGCTCGGCGAGGCCCTGGCCGCCGCGCTGCCCGATCGCGTGGTCGACGAGGAGAAAGACAGTGCCCGCAAAGCCGAGCCGATACGCTCCCGGCCGCTCGGGTGGCTGCGCGGATACAACAACGGGGTCGCGATCGAGCGGGCTCTCTCCGCGGGCGAACACGCCGGGTTCTCTTGGCGACCGGGCGAGAGTCGCCCGGCGGAGATAGCAGCCCTCGTCGCAGCGACCGCTGCACGCGGGCGCGGGGTGATCCTCCTCGTGCCTGAGGTTCGATACGCCGGCGAGGTCGCCGCGGCGTTGGGGCCACTCGGAGATGCCGTTGCGTGGATCGGGAGCGACCGCCCCGCGCGCGAGCGTTACCGCGCCTGGCTCGCATTGCGCGAGGGTCGTGCGCTGGTCGCCGTCGGCGGACGCGCCGCCGTATACGCGCCGGTGCGGAACCTCGGGCTCGTGATCGTCGACGAC
>JBASRP010000251.1:0-2737 GCA_049273905.1 Actinomycetota bacterium | reverse complement strand
GCGCTGGTGTCCGGCGCCGCACCTGGATGCCCGCGCCGGCGCGCTCGACGCGGAACGCGTTCTCTTGCTGATCGCCGTGTCCCGGCACGAGGACGAGTGGAACGCCGGCCGATAGCGCGCGCACCGTCGTCCCATGTCCGCCGTTGCAGACGACTGCGGCGACGTGTGGAAGGACGGCAGCGTGGCGCGCGGTCGTGGTCGTGACGTTCGCGGGGAACTCTTGAGGGATCGCGGCGGCGCCGGCCGTGACGACGGCGCGGACGCCGAGGTGAGCGACGGCGCCGAGGGCGGGCGCGAGTAACCGGTCGCCGTCGTACGCGGTGCTCGGCGCGATCATCACGAGAGGGCCGTCTCCCGGCGGCGGTTCGAACGGCGCTCCCGGCACGTCCCAAAGGCAGGGGCCGACGACGTGCGCGTGCGGCGGCCAATCCGGCCGCTCGATCTCGAGCGAGGGCAGCGTCGCGACGAGGACGAGCCGTTCGCTGAGTCCAACCTCGAGGCTCTCGCTCAACGCGATCGCGAGCGCGGCGCGGTTGCGGTTGAGGTCGGCGCGCGCGCGCTCGAGGTCCTTCCGATTGTTCGTGCGCATCCACGCGTCGCGGAAGCGCATCAGCGGATCGCGACCCGCCCTTCGTCCGTAACCGAACGGCGGCAGCGCACGCGACGGCGTATGGAGCGGGTGCACGACGAGCGTCGCGAACGGGATGCCGAGGAGCTCCATGCCGACCGCGGCACCGACCGTGATCACGTCGACGAGCGCGGCGTCGGGCCGGATCTCCTCGAGCAGCGGACGCAGCGCGACGGCTTGCGCGGCCGCGTCGTCGTAGGGGCGCAGCGCGTGGAGCGGGCTGCCGCCGGCGCTCGGAAGCAGCTCGAAGCGCGCACCGACCGCGGGTGGGTCGGCGCGGTGCGCCTCTCCCGAGATGAAAGTGACGTCGTGCCCGCGACGCGCCAACGCGGCGGCGACCGCGAGCATCGGGTGGCCGTGCCCGGGGCCGGGGAGCGTTGCGCAGACGATCTTCACGCGACGGGCCGCTCCGTGACGCGCGAGTACCAGAGCGCGGTTTCGGTCAGCCGTACGGCGAAGGGAATCGCGTTCGCGTACAGCAGCGGCAGCCAGACCGGAACGTTGCCGAGCGACGCGACGGAATAGTCGAAGACACCGAGGGCGATCAGAACCGTCTCGACGATGGTGCCGCCGGTGATCAGCGCGATCGCCGGCGCCGGGTTCGCGCGGACGATCTCAACGAAAGCGCGGCGGCGCGCGACGATGGCCGCGACCGCGAGCGCGACGACGAGCCACTCGTATCGATGGAGCAGCGCGGTGGTGGCGTAGACGGCGGTGAGCCACACCGTTTCGACGAGGAGACGGGATCGGGATCGTTCGTCGGGCCGCGGGGAACCGATCAGCGCGATCCCGACCGCTCCGATCAGATACACGAAACCGAATTCAAGAGGAACCCAGAACGGCATCCGGTCGGGACCGAACGCGTAGGCCGTGGTGCCGGTCCAGACGTGCAGCGAGTCCCAGGCCGTGCCGAGAGCGGCGCCCAGCAGCGTGACGCCGAGCAGCGGCACCGGCCCGATCGCCGGAGATCGCCTCAACACGCTCCTGAGCTCCATGCCGAGCACAGGGAACCCTCAGCCGTGGCGGGACGTCAAACCTGAAGTCCGGCCGATCGCGCCGGGAACGGAGGGCCTCATGCGCCGCCGCCTGCTGATCACGTCCATCTTGACCGTCGGAATGCTCGCCCTCGCCGGGCCGGCGTTCGCTTGCGGCGGCCTGTTGAGCCCGAACGGCTCGGTGAACCTGTTGAAGACGACGACCCTCGCCGCCTATCACCAGGGCATCGAGCACTACATCACGTCGTTCCGCTTCGTCGGAGGGGGCGGCGCGAAGTTCGGCTCGATCGTCCCGCTGCCGGGCGTTCCGACGAACGTCGAGCGCGGCGGCGACTGGACCTTGCAGAGACTGATCCGCGAGGTGCGGCCGCCGGTCTTCGAACGCGCGGTCGCACTGAGTGCCGCCGGAGCCTCATACGACTCCGCCAAGGTCCTCCTCGAAGTTGAGATCGACGCCCTCGACATCACCGTGCTCGAGGGCGGCGGGGCCGAGGTCGCGCGTTGGGCCGAGAAGAACGGCTTCGTCCTCTCGCCCGACGCCCCGGAGGTTCTCGACTTCTACGCCGATCGCAGCCCGATCTTCCTCGCGGCGCGCTTCGACTCGAAGAGGGCGCAGGCGCAGGGACTCAGCGAAGGTGACGGCACGCCGATCCACATCTCGATCCCAACGCCGCAGCCGTGGGTTCCGCTGCGCATCCTCGGCCTCGGCAAGGAAGGCACCGAGGTCGTCCAGGCCGACGTCTTCCTGCTGACCGACGACGCACCGTCGATGTTGCCCGCGCCCGCCGGCTTCAAGGCCCCCGACACGCGGCCCGGCGCGACCGGTCTCGTGCTCGAGCGCTCGGAGCAGGCCGGCGAGCTGCTCATGAACGACCTGCGCGAGGACAAGGGCATGGACTGGATGCCCGAGAACATGTGGCTCTCGTACATGACCCTTACCGCTCCTGCGGACTCTCTGACGTACGACCTCGCCCTGGACGCGAGCGGCGCCGGCCAGCCGTCCTATGTCGCGGCCGGCCTCAAGAGCGCGCTGCGCGACCTCGGCAACGCCGCGGCCACAACGCCGTGGGGCGTCGTGATCGGTGTCGTCCTCGCACTCGGCGCGGCGCTCATC
>JBASRP010000246.1:0-2317 GCA_049273905.1 Actinomycetota bacterium | reverse complement strand
GGGAATACTGTACTTTTCCGGGGTCAAGGAGCAGGCGTCGTAGGTGGCGCCGCTGTCGGGTTGGTCCGCGTAGTCTTGGCGGTCTCCAAGCGGTAGCTCGGAATGTTCAGTTCGATGATGACGCTGTGATGCACCAGGCGATCGATTGCCGCGGCCGTGGTCATCGGATCTTTGAAGATCTGTTCCCATTGGGAGAACGGCAGATTGCTTGTCAACAGAACGCTGCCACGTTCGTAACGATCCGCCAAGAGCGTGAACAACACTTCCATCTCTTCGCGGCTCTGTTGCACGTAGCCCAAGTCGTCGATGATGAGGGCCTCGAAGCCCGCCAAGCGTTTGAGGCAACGTTCCAATTTCAGGTCGCGTTTGGCCGCGAGCAGTTCCTGCACCAACAAACTGCACGTGCTGAACAAGACCGAGCGGCCTTGCCGCGCCAGTTGGTCCCCCAGCGCCGCGAGCAAGTGCGTTTTTCCCGAACCCGGTTTGCCGAAGACCAGCAAGTTCTCGCATCGGTCCAGGAAAGATCCTTCGCGTAGGCTTTGCAGTTGCCGGGCCACCTGCAAAGGCACACGCGACCACGAGAATTGCTCCCAGGTTTTGCCCGGCGCCAAACGCGCATTGCGCAACAGGCGTTGGACCCGGCTGTGGTTGCGCGTTTGACATTCGCGTTGGGTCAACTCCGCCAGATAGTGAGGATAGCTCAGTCCTTCCCGCGTCGCCTGGTCCGCAAGCGATTGGAACTGTTCGCGGAATGTCGGCAACCGCAGTTCCTTGAGCTGGTCCTTCAACCGCGCCGTCATTGTGGACGGCGGCGCGGTCGGGGGCGCGGTCGGCGGCGCGGTCGGGGGCGCGGTTGACGCGGTTGGCGTCGTTGTTGGCGGAGTGGATTGACAGGGGACTGTCATCAGCTCCCTCTCGGGCGACACTGGCGCTGTTGTTGGCGACGAGGCTGGCGGCAACGTCGCCTTCGACGACGTCTGCGGACGCTTGCGTGGCTTCGACACAGTACACCTCCTTGTGTTGCAAGAGTTCATCGAAAAGACGCAGATCGGGAGCTTCGACGGTCACGTCCGTCGGCGCCGGCCATTGCACGTGGCTACGCGCCAAGGCGATCACCGCCTCGGCTGAGAGCGGTGGCTCTTGAACCAAAAGAAAACGCAGCGCGTCATCCACGGCCGATTCGCTGTCGTGGGCCGCGTGTTGCAGAATACGCAGGTACGCGCGCGTCCCCAGGCCGGGGAGCTGTTCGGCGCACAGCCGGTCGTAGGCCATGCGAAAACGGCTGGTCGGAAACAGGTCCTCGCGATAACGGTAGTTCTCGAAGGCGCCCGGCTTGCGCACCAGTTGGTCGATGATGTGTCGGTAATTGATTGCATGCTGGTCGCGTCCGACCAGGCGCGGCAGCGTGTCCACCTGCTTTCCCGCGTACCAGATTTCCACGCGCTCGGCATAGAGCCGCGCTTCGACTTGCTCGCCCATCAAACGGCTATGCACCGAGTAGGTGTTGCGGTGAATGTGGATCAAGCTGCCGCTGTCCACGCGCACCGACAGGCGGCCGCAACTGTCCACCCGCTGCGGCGGCAGCGCGCGCAGCGCGGCCAATTCTTCCGCGTGCCGCGGCTGTCGGCTCGCGTTGCGCGTTGCCACCACCTCCTTCAAAAAGCGGACGTATTCCTCGCGGCTGCCGAAATCGCGGCTGCCGCGCAGAAGCAGCGCCTGGTCCACGGCCGTTTTGAAATGCCCGTGCGACGACTCGCTGTCGCCGTTCTCGTGCGGCTGGCGAACGTTGATCCGCTCGCCGGCCAAGCCATAATGCGCGAGCACGTCGCGATAGCGGCCTTGAAACTCCCGCTTGGCCGACAGGTTGTTGACGGCCGCGCTCAGACTGTCGCTGCGATGGCGGCGCGGCACGCCGCCCAATTCCCATAGGGCGTTTTGCAAGCCGTCCGACAGGGCTTCGAACGATTCCGACACGCACAACGTCACCGACTCCCAGTTCGAGTACGTCAAGACGAAGTGATAGACCATATGATCGAAGCGTCGGCCCAAGATGGTGACTTGCAGCGCGTTCATGTGCGTGAAGTCCGAGGCGGCCAGGTCGCCGGCGTGATGCACCTGGCTGAACATGACCGTGCGTGCTTGGCCCGCCGTCGCTCGCCAATGCCGAACACGCCGCTCGAACGTCCGACGCTGGTTCGCGGAAAGCTGTCCGGGATGTTCTCTCAAGAGCCAATCGAACAACGCCTTGGCGTGCAAACGTGGCTCCGCTTCGAGGCGCCCTTGGACCTTGGGCCACAACTCGGCCAGCGGGTCCTTC
>JBASRP010000233.1:0-1798 GCA_049273905.1 Actinomycetota bacterium | reverse complement strand
CTCGATCGCGACGGGCGTCGACGAGCCGCGCGTGATCGCGATGTGGCCGGCCGCGGAGACGCCGACGACGAACGACACGATGTTCGTCACGGCGACCGTCGCGAGAAGAACGGCGCGCGTGTGTGATCTGCGGTGGGAAGTTTGCTTGGTCATCTTCGCGTACGCCCCCGAGGCGTGCGCGCAGACTAGCCAGATGAACGCGGTCCGTAAACGACTCAGGTGCGTTATTCCTTACTGAGCCGTTCGTCCTCCTCGCTTCGCTTGGAGCGTCTCCCAGAGGCGTTGAACATCGGCCGACAACGCTTCAACGGATGCGTCGTTCACGATCACGATGTCGGCGATCGCGCTCTTCTCGCTGGTCGGTAGCTGTGCAGCGATACGAGCACGCGCGTCGCTTTCTTCCATCCCCCGCATTCTTCGCATCCGTTCGACCTGAGCGTCTTGCGACGACGTGATCACGACGACGAGATCGAACATGGATGACGCGCCGACCTCGGCCAGCAAAGGAACGTCGACGATAACGACGTGACCGGTTTCCTTCAGCTCCTCGAGCCGGTCGGCGATGCGCCGCATGACCTCGGGATGCGTGATCTCGTTCAGCAGCGCGAGCTTCGTCTTGTCGTTGAAGACGATCGCGCCGAGCTTCGCGCGGTCGATCGTCGTGTCGTCGGAGAGAACGTCACGGCCGAAATGCTCGACGATCTTCGACCACGCCGGTGTGCCAGGTTCTACGACGTCGCGCGCGATCTGATCGGCATCCACCAGAACGGCGCCGTGCGCGACGAGCATCTGCGCGACGGTTGACTTGCCGCTCGCGATCCCGCCCGTCAGCCCGACGAGCAGCAGCGGATCACTCCTCGGACTGGCGGCGCTTCAGGTCGGCGACGATCGCTTCGATCGTCTCCTCGCCGAGCGGGGCGGCCTGCGAGGGGTCCTCGCCGGGCTTGGCCGTTTCAACCTCCGGCGCGAGCGCGGCCTCGAGAACCTCGTCGCCGGCGACCTCGGCCGGTTTCTCTTCCTCTTCCTTCTCTTCCTCGAGCTCGATCTCTTCGATGATCGGCGGGCCTTCGACGCCGGCCTGCTTGATCGAGAGCGAGATGCGACGCCGGTCGGAGTCGACCTCGATGATCTTCACTTTCGTGTTCTCGCCGACGGTGACCACCTGTTCGGCCGTGTCGACGTGGCGGTCGGCGAGCTCGGAGATGTGCACGAGTCCCTCGACGCCGTCGGCCACGCGCACGAACGCGCCGAAGGGAACGAGCTTGGTGACCTGACCTTCGATGATCTCGCCCGGCTGGTGCAGGCGCGCGAACTGGCGCCACGGGTCTTCCTGCGTCTTCTTGAGCGACAGCGAGATGCGCTCGCGCTCGAGGTCGACGTCGAGAACCTCGACCTCCACCTCTTGCCCGACCTGCACGACCTCGCTCGGATGCTCGACGTGCCGCCACGACAGCTCGGACACGTGCACGAGACCATCGACGCCGCCGAGGTCTACGAAAGCGCCGAAGTTCACGATGCTCGACACCTGACCCTTGCGCACCTCACCCTTCTGCAGCTCCTCGAGGAACTTCTTGCGGCCCTCGGATTGGGCCTCCTCGAGGTACTTGCGGCGCGACAGCACGACGTTGTTGCGGTTGCGGTCGAGCTCGATGATCTTCGCCTCGATCTTCTTGCCGACGAACGGGTGGAGGTCCCGCACGCGTCGCAGGTCGACGAGCGACGCCGGCAGGAAGCCGCGCAGCCCGATGTCGACGATCAGTCCGCCCTTGACGACCTCGATGACCGGGCCCTCGACGAC
>JBASRP010000226.1:0-11911 GCA_049273905.1 Actinomycetota bacterium | reverse complement strand
GCCGAGGCGATCGCGTACCAGGCGTACACGCGTCGCACACTCACCCGCCTTTCGCGCGGCGAGAAGCTGGGCGCCGACGCGAGCATGACGAAGCTGATGTGGTCCGAGCTCGGGCGCCGCATGTACGAGTACGGACGCGATCTGCTCGGGCCCGACGAGGGCACGCTCGACGTCTCGTCGCCGTTGCCCGACGCGCAGGCGTGGCACTCCTACTATTGGTTCGCCCGCGCCGCGACGATCTACGCAGGCACGAGCGAGATCCAGCGCAACATCGTCTCCGAGCGCGTCCTCGGGCTGCCGAAGGGCTGAGCGTGGACTTCGATTTCAGCGAGGAGCAGTACGCGCTGCGCGACCTCGCGCGCGATCTCTTCGAAAAGGAATCGCCGCCGTCGCGCTTGCGCGACATCTATGCCGGCGGCGAGCGCGACGCGTCGTGCTGGCGCGCGATGGCCGGCGCAGGGCTGACGGGCCTCACCATCCCCGAGGAGTTCGGCGGTTCCGCGGGCAACGAGCTCGACCTGGCGCTCGTCCTGGAGGAGGCCGGGCGCACCGCACTTCCCGAGCCGCTGATCGAGACGGTCGCGATCGCCGCGCCTCTCCTGGCCGAGGCCGGGACCGACGAGCAGAAAGCCGAATGGCTACCGCGCATCGCGAACGGCGACGCCGTCGCGACGGTTCTCCTGCGCGACCAGCGGTACGCGGTCGAAGCCGGCGACGCGCAGATCCTCATCGCGGAAACCGGGGGCGCGTTCGAGGCGCTCCCCCGCGACCGGTATGAGGCGTGGTTGATCCAGACCGAGGACCGCGCGCGGCGGCTCTACAACGTCGACGTGTCGGGCATCGCTAAGACCACGCGCATGAGCGCCACCGATGCGATCGCCGCGCGCGCGCATCAGCGCGCCGCCGTCGCAGCCTCCGGGTTACTGATCGGCATCGCGCTGCGTCTCGTCGAGATGACGACCGCGTACGTGAAGGCACGCCAGCAGTTCGGCCGGCCCGTCGGCTCGTTCCAGGCCGTGAAGCACAAGCTGGCCGACACGCATACCGTCGTGGAGCAGGCGCGGGCGGCGACCTGGTATGCGGCCTACGCGCTGGCGAACAATCTCGACGACGCGCCGGTCGCCGCGAGCGCGGCGAAGGCGGTCGCGAGCGACGCGGAGGCGTTCGCCAATGCCGCGGCATTGCAGCTCCACGGCGGGATCGGTTTCACGTGGGAACATGACCTGCACCTGTGGCTGAAGCGCGGCAAGGCGCTCGAGCAAGCGTACGGATCCGCGTCGGCGCACCGGCGGCTCATCGCCGATCACCTTTTCCGCGAAGGCGCGGCCGATGCCTGACACACCTCCGTACGTCCCCGCTCACCAGTTGCTCGACGGAAAAACGGTCCTCGTCACGGCCGCGGCCGGCGCGGGCATCGGCTACGCGACCGCGAAGCGCTGCCTCGAGGAAGGCGCGAGCGTCGTCGTCTCCGACAAACACGAGCGGCGCCTGGCCGAAGCGTCCGAGCGGCTCGCAGAGTTCGGTAAGGTCGCCTGCTCGATCCCCTGCGACGTCACCGACGGCGCGAGCGTGGAGAGCTTGTTCAAGGACGCCATCGGCGTGACCGGGGGGCTCGACGTCGTCGTGAACAACGCCGGGCTCGGCGGAACGGCCGACCTGGTCGACATGAGCGACGACGACTGGAACCTCGTGATCGACGTGTCGCTGAACGGAACCTTCCGCTGCACGCGCGCCGCGCTGCGGCACATGATCCCGCGCGGCAGCGGCGTGATCATCAACCTGTCGTCGATCCTCGGCTGGCGCGCGCAGTCCGGCCAAGCCCACTACGCGGCCGCGAAGGCCGGGGTCGCCGCCCTGACCCGGGCCGCCGCGATGGAGGCCGCGCCCTCCGGCGTGCGCGTGAACTGCGTCGCGCCCTCGTTCGCCGAGACGCCCTTCCTCGCCAAGGTCGTGTCCGCGGAGACGCTCCAGGAGCTACGCGCCCGCGAGGCCTTCGGCCGGGCGGCAGAGCCGTGGGAGGTCGCCAACGTGATCGTGTTCTTGGCCAGCGACTACTCGAGCTACATGACGGGTGAAGTCGTATCCGTCAGCGCCCAGCACCCCTGATAGGCCTGGACCTCGGCTTGAAAAACTAGAACGTGTTCTATACGCTGACCGGGCCCGCTCGACGGCGGCGCCGAGAGGAGTAGCGCATGGAGTTCGGCATCTTCCTTCAGGGCCACGTGGCCCAGCGCAGCCTCGAGAAAGACCCCAACTTCGAGCACACATCGTTCATGAACGACGTCGCCTTGGCGAAGGCGGCCGACGAGTCCGGTTTCAAGTACATCTGGGTCTCCGAACATCACTTCCTCGACGAGTACTCCCACACGTCGGCGTCCGAGGTGTTCCTCGCGTACCTGGCCGGCGTGACGAAGAACATCCACCTCGGCTCGGCGATCTGGAACATCACGCCGCCGGTGAACCACCCCGTTCGCGTGGCCGAACGGGTCGCGATGATGGACCACCTCTCCGACGGCCGGTTCGAGTTCGGCGTCGGGCGCGGCGCCGGTTCGCGCGAGGTGACCGGCTTCATGATCGAGAGCACCGACGCGACGAAGCCCATGCTCGAAGAAGTCCTCAAGGAGTTCCCGAAGATGTGGCGCCAGAACGAGTACTCGTTCAAAGGCGACTACTTCGAAGTGCCGCCGCGCAACGTCCTCCCGAAGCCCTGGCGAAAGCCGCACCCGCCGATCTGGCAAGCCGCCGGCAACCCGCCCACCTACGAGAAGGCCGGCCGTTCCGGCGTCGGAGCGATCGGGTTCAACTTCTCCGCGGCGAAGGCGATGGCCGGGGTCGTCGAGTCATACAAGAAGGGCGTCGCGCAGGCCGAGCCGCTCGGGGACTACGTCAACGACAACGTGATGATCACCAACTCGGTCGTCTGCCTCGAGGACGGACAGAAGGCGCGCGAGGTCGCCGCCGGCATGGGCAGCGGCCGCCTGCAGAGCCTCGTCTTCCGCTACCACGACACGTTCCCGAAGCCTGAGCACGTTCCCGACTGGCCGAAGACGCTTCCGGAGCCCGATCTCGAGCAGGTCGAGTGGCGTGTCAAAGAGGGCTACATGCTTTGCGGCGACCCCGACGAGGTGCTCGACCAGGTGAGGAAGTACGAGAGCGTCGGCTGCGATCAGGTCGTGTTCGGTCTGCCGATCTCGATGCCGATCGACGCTGCGGTCGAAACGATCCGTTTGTTCGGCAAACACGTGATCCCGAAGCTCGACCCGGATCCGGTACACCGCACGTCGCGTTTCCGGGACGCAGCGGCAGACGTGACGCGCGCGTAGACTCGTCTGGATGTTTCGCGCCGCCCTCATCGGGGCGCTGTTGCTCACCGCGTGCAGCGGCTCGCCGCCCCCCGCCTCGCAAAGCCCGCGAACATCGACGCCCACGAACGCGTCGCCGTCGGATCCCGTCATCGCCGCCGCGGGCGACGTGGCGTGCGATCCGGACATCGCCGCGTTCAACGGAGGCAACGGCACGCGCGGCGCCTGCCGCCAGCTCGCGACGTCGGACCTCCTGACGGCGGGCGGCTACACGGCCGTCCTGCCCCTCGGAGACTTGCAGTACGAGATTGGCGCGTTGAAGGACTTCCGGCGCTCCTACGACTTGTCGTGGGGCCGGGTGCGCGACATCTCGTATCCCGTGCCGGTGAACCACGAGTACAGCACGAGTCAAGCCGCGGGCTACTTCGCCTACTTCGGGGATCGCGCCGGGATGCGCGCGCGGGGCTACTACTCGTACGACCTCGGGTCCTGGCACCTGATCGCGCTGAACTCGAACTGTGGAGCCGTCGGCGGCTGCGGCCGCGGGTCACCGCAGGAGCGCTGGCTGCGCGCCGATCTCGCGGCGCACGAAGCCTCGTGCACGCTCGCGTATTGGCACCACCCGCGGTTCTCGTCTGGCCTCCACGGCGACAGCGCGGTCTACACGGCCTTCTGGCAGGCCCTCCACGACGCCGGCGCCGACGTCGTCCTCGTCGGCCACGACCACGACTACGAGCGGTTCGCTCCGCAGGATGCGCTCGGGCGCGCGGATTCCGCCCGCGGCATCCGCGAGTTCGTCGTCGGCACCGGCGGTCGCAGCCGCTATCCGTTCAGGGCCCCACGACCGAACAGTGAGGTCCGCAACTTCGGCACCTATGGGATCCTTGCGCTGACGCTGCGGCCGACCTCATACGAGTGGCGCTTCGTCCCCGAGGCCGGCAAGGCGTTCACCGACACCGGCTCGACCGCCTGCCACTAGTCAGGCGACGAAGCGCAGGACCACCGCCGGGATAACGAAGATCCCGCTCGCGATGAACGTGGCGACCATCCTTCGGTCCTTCGTCACGACGTAGTGCCCGGGCGACTGGATCAGGGAGTAGACGAGCAACCCGAGGCCGAGACTCGACAATGCGAGCGCAACCCGGCCGTCGGGGGCCACGACGATGGCGACGGCGCCGGCGACGAGGACCGCTCCGGTGACGAGCTCGGCGACGACATGGAACCAGATATCTCCACGCCCTGCGGCGATCTCATCGAGTTTCCCGCGCACGAACGTGACGAGCCAGAACGCGATGATGCCCACGCCGGAGCCGAACGAGAACAGCGCGATGTACCAGTCGGCCGCGGACATCTCTCAGCCGAGGACGGAGCGCGCGACGCGCTCACGGTGCCACGCCGCGGTCCCCCACCGGCGGGCGAGCGCGAACCCTTTCGTCAGCCAGAGATGGAGATCGTGCTCGTGCGTGTAGCCGATCGCTCCGTGCACCTGGAGCGCCGCCCGGCACGCGTCGACCGTCGCCTCCGACGCGCGGGCCTTGGCGAGCGAGATGTTCCGAACGACGTTCTCGGATCCTTGCGCGAGCGCGCACGCCGCTCGATAAACCTCGGGACGCGCGAAGTCGAGGCCGAGCAGCGCGTCGGCGAGCAGATGCTTCACCGCTTGGAACGACCCGATCTGCTTCCCGAACTGCTGCCGTTCCTTCGCGTACGTGGCGGCCATCTCGATCACGCGATCGGAGATCCCGCAGAGCTCCGCTGCCGTCGCCAGCGCAGCGCGGTCGAACTGCGTCACCGCCTCGCCCCCGAGCACCGCCTCGGCCGACGCGAGGTTTCGCTGCGTGCCGTCACTCGCCAACAGACGGAGGTGAGTCGCGTTATCCGTCGTAGGCACGAGCGTTGCGATCGCATCTCCGGAAACGATCCGGGCAAGCCACCCTTCCAGCAGCTCTTCAGTGATCGGATCGCTCAACATCGGGATGGCCACGGCCGTCGTCTCCGCCAGCGGCTCGGGGAGAGCCGCGCGGCCCG
Organism: Actinomycetota bacterium; assembly: GCA_049273905.1. Classification (GTDB taxonomy): domain Bacteria; phylum Actinomycetota; class AC-67; order AC-67; family AC-67; genus JBASRP01. The sequence continues at coordinate 6,581 of JBASRP010000226.1, read as the reverse complement.
CCTCTTCGAGCAGAAGCACGAGGTCCGTCTCGTCCTTGCCGAGCCCACCCTCCTTTTCCGGCGCGGTTAGCCCGACAACGCCGAGGTCCGCGAGCCCCTTCCAGCGCTCGAACGACCAGCCCGCTTCCGCCGACACGGCGGCGCGCACGGCCTTGGGCGGACACTCCTTCTCGAGGAACTCGCGTACCGTTCGCTGGAACAGACGCTGTTCCTCGGAGAAGACGGCGTTCATCGCGGCAACCCCAGAACGCGCTCGGCGACGATGTTCCGTTGGATCTCGTTCGTGCCCGCGTAGATCGGCCCGGCCAGCGAGAAGTAGAAGCCGTCGAGCCACCGCGCGTCGTCCTCGTCGCCGAGGAGCTCCAGTGCCGTGCGGTGCATGCGCAGATCCATCTCGGACCAGAAGATCTTGTTGAGGCTCGTCTCCGCGCCCATCTCCTCGCCGGCGAGGAACCGCGAAACGTCCATCAGCGTGTGGACGCGGTACGCGTCGGTGTCCATCCACGCGCGCGTCACCTCGTCGCGAAGCGACGGCGGTACGTCTGCCGCGCGGGCCTTGTACAGGTCGACGAGTCGCTGCGCCGTCGCCATGAATCGTCCCGGCGAGCGCAGCACGACACCGCGCTCGAACGCGGTCGTGGACATCGCGATCTTCCACCCCTCGCCGGGCGCGCCGAGCGTGTTCTCGACCGGCACGCGCACGTCGTCGAGGAAAACCTCCGCGAACCCAGCCTCGCCGTCGAGCTGCGCGATCGGCCGCACGGTCACGCCCGGCGCGTCGAGCGGGACGAGGATGTACGTGAGACCGCGATGCCGCTCCGAGCCGGGCTCGGTGCGGAAGATGCCGAACATCCACTCGGCGTAGGCGCCGCGCGAGCACCACGTCTTCTGCCCCGTGAGCACCCAGTCGTCGCCGTCGCGCACGCCGCGCGACGTCAGCGACGCGAGATCGCTACCGGAGTTCGGCTCGGACCAGCCCTGACACCAGATGTCGTCCGACCGCGCGATGCGCGGCAGGAAGCGCGCCTTCTGTTCCGCGGTGCCGTACTCGCGCAACACGGGGCCCAGCAAGAAGATGCCGTTCTGGTTCACGCGGCCCGGCGCGCCGGATCCCCAGTACTCCTCCTCGAAGATCAGCCACCGGTTGAGGTCGACGCCGCGCCCGCCGTACTCCTCGGGCCAGTCGACGACCGACCACCGCGCGTCGGCGAGCGTTCGCTCCCAGGAACGGTGTTGCTCCCAGCCCTCGCGCGTGTCGAAGGACGGCAGCGGTTCGCGCGGCACGTTTGTTTCGAGCCACGCGCGCGCCTCGGCGCGGAAAGCCTCTTGTTCGGGCGTGAAGACGAAGTCCATGAGCGGGCCTCGGAGTGTATCTGACGGGTCGTCAGAAATCCGAGGTGGAGCCATCTAGACGCGCGGTCGCCTGAGTCGTAATTTTGTGATCGTCCACAGTGGGAGGTGCCTCGATGACGTGGAGTATGAAAGGCGAGTGGCTCGCAACGTGCTCGTGCCAGATCATGTGCCCCTGTCCGGTCGACGGACCTCCGTCGGGCAAGGACGGTCAATGTCGTGGCTCCGGCGTGTTCCACATAACAGAAGGCAACGGCGACGGCGTAGACCTCGGAGGTATCACGATCGCGATGGTGTACAACTCGCCCAGCAACTTCTCGGCGGGCAACCTCAAGATGGGGATCGTCGTCGACCCCAGCGTCGACGACGCGAAAGCCGCCGTCATCGAGAGGATCTTCAAGGGAGAGGACGGCGGGCCGTTCGCGCAATTCGTTCCTCTCATCGGCGACTGGCTCGGCATGGAACGCGCGCCGGTTAGCTACGAAGGCGGTACGGCGCAGAAGCGGACCGCGAAGATCGGCAAGAACTCCCTCGAGGTCGAAGGATTCGTCGGGGGCGACGGCCAACCCACGATCGTCAAGAACGCGATGATGGCCTGGCGCGCGGAGGGGTACGAGCCCGGCAAGGCGTCGGGTAAGTTCTCGCACCTCGGCGTCGAGTACGACTCGATTTACGGCGAGTTCTCGGAGTTCGAGTTCGCGAGCTAGCACAGCGAGGAGGGCGGCATGGCTTATCGCATCGCCGGTACCTACGTGCTCAACTGCAGCTGCAACCTCATCTGTCCGTGCGGTGTCGACGGTCCGCCGACGTCCAAAGACGGCAAGTGTCACGGCGCCCAGGTGATGCACATCGCCGACGGCAACAAGGATGACGTCGACCTCTCGAACGTCACCTTCGGATGGGTGTACGAGCTGCCGGGGAAGGTCACGGAAGGGAACTGGACCTCTGCGCTCATCATCGATCCGAGCGCGTCGGAGGAGCAGGCGCAAGCACTCGAGGACATCATGATGGGCCGCGACGGCGGACCGTTCGCCGAATTCGCACCGCTCATCTCGACGTGGAAGCCGACGGAGCGCGCTCCGGTGACGTTCACGCCGGGCGACGAGCCGAAAGGCGCGATCGGGAAGACCTCGTTCACGTTCCACCCGTTGAAGGGAGCGGACGGGAACCCGACCACGGTCAAGAACGCGATGCTCGGCTTCGCGCCCGAATACGAGGTGGGGACGGGCAGCGGCACGATCGACACCGCCGGGATCTCCTTCGAGCCCATCTACGGCGAGCACGCGGAGTACGAGTTCGCAAGCTAGCGCGTTCGCTCACTAAAGTCTCCCCGTCGTTCGCGGCGGGGAGGCTTCTTTATGAGCTATCGCGTGATCCAGTGGTCGACGGGGAACGTCGGGACGTACGCGCTGCGCGGGATCATCAACCATCCGGGTCTCGAGCTGGTCGGCGTTTGGGCGCACTCGGCGTCGAAGGCGGGGATGGACGCCGGCGACATCGCCGGTACGGCACCGACCGGCGTCAAGGTGACGAACGACGCCGACGAGCTGCTCGCGATGGACGCAGACGTCGTGTCGTACAACTCGACCGGCGACCTACGGCCCGTCGAAGCGGTGAACGACATCGTGCGCATCCTCGGCTCGGGCAAGAACGTCGTGTCGACGTCGCTCGTCCCGCTGGTGTATCCGCCGAGCGCGCCGAAAGAGATGCGAGACCCGATCGAAGAGGCGTGCCTCAAGAACAAGGTCTCGTGCTGGACGTCGGGCATCGACCCAGGCGTCGCGAACGATCTGCTGCCTTTGGTGCTGACCGGCTTCTGCGAGCGCATCGACAGCGTGCGCGTTCAGGAAGTCCTCAACTACGCAACCTACGACCAGCCGGAGGTCCTCTTCCACACGATGGGGTTCGCCCACCCGCTCGACCACACGCCGGTACTCCTGATCCCGGGGGTTCTGTCGCTCGCGTGGCAGTGCGCCGTGCACACGATCGCGGCCGGGCTCGGCGTCGAGCTCGACGAGGTCCGCGAGGTCGTCGTCGAGAAGGTGCCGGCGCCGGAGACGTTCGAGGTCCCGTCCGGTACCGTCGAGAAAGGCACGATGGCCGGGCTGCGCTTCGAGGTGCAAGGGATCGTCGGCGGCGAGCCGCGCATCATCGTCGAGCACGTCACGCGGTTGCGCGACGACATCGCGCCGCACTGGCCGGCGCCGCCGGGCAAAGGCGGCTACCGCGTGCGGATTGAAGGCTCGCCGTCGCTCACCTGTGAGCTCCAGCTCGAAGGCGACGATGGTGACGAGAACTCGGGCGGCCTGCTTGTCACGGCGATGCGGTTGCTGAACGCGATCCCGGCCGTCGTCGAGGCGCCGCCGGGCGTCCTGTCGGCTCTCGACATCCCGCTGACGACCGGGCGCGGCCTGTTGCGGTAGTCCTCAGCGCACCGCTTTCTTCACCAGCGCGCCGAGCTTCTTCTCATCGGCGGCCGTCAGTTCAGGGAGCGCGAAGGCGATCGGCCACATGGAGCCGTCGTCGAGGTTCGCCGCCTCGTTGAAGCCGAACTGTGCGTACCTCTCTTTGAACTTCGATGCGCAGCGGAAGAAGCAGACGACCTTGCCGTCCTTGTTCGCATAGGCGGGCATCCCGTACCAGGTTTTCGGCGAAAGGCTCGGCGCGCTGGCTTTGACGAGCTCATGGAGCCGCTTGCCCAACGAGCGATCAGGCTCCGGCATCTTGGCGATCGCGGCGAGCACCTGCTTCTCACCGTCGGCTCCGCGCGCGGCCGCCTTCAGCTCTGCGGCGTGCTCCTTCATCGCCGCGCGTTCCTCGGCGCTGAATCCCACGGACGCGGACTTCTTCGCGCTCTTCTTCGCAGCTTTCTTCTGAACCATTTGGAAACACCTCCGTGATAGACGGACCGAATCAGCGCAGTTCTTGGACGCGGATCAGGTTCCCCGCGGGATCGCGGACGGCGAAGTCGCGGATGCCGTACGGCTGATCGATCGGCTCTTGGACGACCTCAGCGCCGCTCGCCGCGAGCTTCTCGAACGTGGCGTCGAGATCGCCGGTTGCCATGTTGATCATGGCGAAGGTTCCCTTGGCCATCATCTCGACGATCGTGCTGCGTTCCTCTTCGGTGATCCCGGGATCGACGGCCGGCGGGTGGAGCACGATCGACGTCCCGGGCTGGCCGACGGGACCGACCGTGATCCAACGCATCTGGCCGGCTCCGACGTCGTTGCGGACCTCGAAACCGAGGGTGTCACGGTAGAAGGCCAAGGAGGCCTCCGCATCGCTGTGCGGCAACATGCTGGCATGAATGGTGATGTGCATGGCAGACACGCTAGCTGCGGAGCACGACCGGCGCTTCTCGATTCCTGATCGGTCTCGTCACCTGTTTCGCGATGCACGGCAGCATCCCCGCCGTTGCCTCCGTGCCCTGCTCCCGGTAGACGCTGGGCGGCACGCCGACCAACTCTGTGAAGCGGGTGCTGAAGCTGCCCAGCGACGAGCAGCCGACCGCGAAGCAGACCTCGGTGACGCTCAAATCGCCGCGCCGCAAGAGCGCCATCGCGCGCTCGATGCGCCGCGTCATCAGGTAGGAGTAGGGCGACTCGCCGTAGGCCAGTTTGAATTGACGGCTGAGGTGCCCGGCCGACATGTGCACGCCCCGGGCGAGCGCCTCGACGTCCAACGGCTGCGCGTAGTCCCGGTCCATCCGGTCGCGCACGCTGCGCAGCAGCGCGAGATCGCGCAGGCGCTGCTCCGAGCCGGGTCTGGTGGTCACGGGCGAGATTGTACGTCGCGCCCGATTCACCCAGCACCGAGCGCGCACGCCTTGGGCAACGGCATCACGCCTGATAACGCGATCCCGGCGGTCTGTGAAGCACCGCCGGGATTGTCCGCCCTCGCCATCCCGCGCGTCGCGGGCGCGGGATGGTGCGCTGATCTAGATATTCACATTCGTGACCTCGACATCGAAGAAGAGAGTCGTCGGGTCACACGGACAGCTCTCGTCGATGTCGCTTCCGGCGCAATGTGTCGTCTCGCCTTGTCCGACGCGATTCCCAAAGCTCTTCTCGGAGGCGAAGATCGGGTCCGTGGACGTCGGCTCGGTTGTCAACGCGCCCGAGTAGACCCGGACGGACAGTTCCTTGATGTGGGCGGGCGTCTGACTCGTGCCCGAGGTGTCGACGGTCCAGGACGAGTTGGAGTTGTTGCCGTTGGAAACGACGGCGACCGTCTCACCGCCGCACACCACGTCGAAAGACGCGGACTTCTTGCCGTTGGTCGGGGCCGCCTGTGCCGCCCCGGTCTGAAGGACCAGAAGGACCCCCAGGGCGACGAAAGAAACGGACAGATACCTGCGCATCGTTCCCCCTTCCCCCTGCGGCGAGGTCGCCGCTATGCGTGACGAACGTACTTAAGGGGGGAAACGGAATCAATAGGTCACCTGTGGGATTTTCGGCTCCGGTTGATATCTGACGGACCGTCAGAAACAATGACAGCACCGTGGCCGCGACCGAGCCTCTTGCCGTGCAGAGTTGGTTCGAAGACGGCCCTGAGCCGCACCTGATCGGGACGCGCTGCACGGCGTGCGGGACGTACACCTTCCCGCCCGAGACGTTCTTCTGCCGCAACCCGCGCTGCGATTCCATGGAGCTCGAACCCGTCCCGCTGTCGCGCCGCGGGCGCGTCTGGTCGTTCGCCATCAACCACTACGCCGCTCCCCCGCCTGCGCTGACGCCGGAGCCGTTCGAACCGTACGCCGTCGCGGCGGTCGAGCTGTCCGAAGAGCGAATGGTGGTCCTCGGGCAGGTAGCGCACGGGACCGATGACGCGCTCCTCGAGGTCGGCCGCACCATGGAGATCATCGTCGAGCCGATCATCCCCGGTGCAGACGAGCTCGTCTGGAAGTGGAAGCCGGTGATCGAGTGAGCAGCGTCGCGGTCCTCGGCGTCGGGATGCATCCCTGGGGCAAGTGGGGACGGAACTTCGTCGAGTACGGCGTGGCCGCCGCGCGGCACGCCCTGACCGACGCCGGCATCGCGTGGACCGACGTTCAGTTCATCGCCGGCGGCGAAACGGTGCGCAACGGGTACCCCGGCTACGTGGCGGGATCGACGTTCGCGCAGGCGCTCGGCTGGTCGGGCGCGCGGGTCGCCACGAGCTACGTGGCGTGCGCGTCGGGCGCGCAAGCGATCGACGTGGCTCGGGCGCGGATCCTCGCCGGGCTGTGC
>JBASRP010000223.1:0-2521 GCA_049273905.1 Actinomycetota bacterium | reverse complement strand
GGCCAGAGCACGCGCGAAGGCCGCGAATACCCTCGGCGCCGCGGCGACCGCGAGCGTGCACGCAGGCCAGACCGTCCGCCCCGCGCCGGCGCCGCTGCCGATCGAGGGCCTCGGTATGTGGATCTATGAGTTCGACAAGGCGGCCGGCGGAGACCCGCGGAAGATCGTGCGTGCCGCGATGCGCCGTGGGATCACGCACATCTACGTCCGCCTCGGGTCGAGCAAGGTCGGCATCAACGGCTGGAAGAACATCAAGAAGATCCTCCCGGTCGCGCACGCCGCGGGGCTAAAGGTCATCGCGTGGGATTTCCCGTACCTCTTCAACACGACGCAGGACGCTCGTCGCGGCGCCTTCGTCATGAGCCACACGGTGGGCGGGCATCGCGTGGACGGCTTCGCCGCGGACGTCGAGACCCGCAGCGAGGGGACCATGCTGACGCGATCCCGCGCGCTTCGGTACGCGCGGCAGCTGCGCGCGAACCTGAAGGAGTATTTCACCATCCTCGTCCCGCCTCGCCCGAACGCGTACGTTCTGAGCTTCTATCCCTTCGGAGCGCTCGTCCCGTCCTTCGATGCGGTCGCGCCGATGGTCTACTGGGGAGGCCACAGCCCGGTCAGCACCGTGGGCGAAGCCATCCGCTACCTGCGGCGTTTCGGCAAGCCGATCGCGCCGATCGGCCAGTCCTTCGATATGGGCCCTGAGGGCGGGCCGAAGGGGCATCCCAAAGGTCGCGCTCTCGTGCGCTTCATGGACGCTGCCCGCCGGAGCGGAGCCGTCGGCGTGTCGTTCTGGTCGTGGCAGCACACCCCGAGGGGGCTGTGGCACACGATCGACACCTACCGCTGGCCCGCGCGCGTCGGCCGCCAGTAAACCCGCGCGGGCACGTCCCGCGCCGCCGGTATCATCTGCACGCGTGCGCCGCTACGACGTCGTCCTCTTCGACGCCGGTGAGACTTTGCTCCGGCCCGATCCGTCGTTCCCGGAACTCCTCGTCGAGCTGCTCCGGCGTCGCGGCGTGACGGTCGCGCACGAAGAACCGGCGTGGATCGAGAACGCGCTCGCCACGGTGTACCGGGCGATGGACGATCTCGTCGTCAACCGCGAACAGTTCTCGACATCGACCGCGCGGTCGCGCGCGTTCTGGGAGGCGATCTACGCGCGGCTGCTCGTCGAGTTGCAGGTCGATGATCCGGAAGGCGTCCTACCGACGTACCTCTACGATGAGTTCACGAACATCGAACACTACGCGCTGTTCCCCGATGTGCTTCCGGCTCTTCGCGAGCTCGTCGCCACCGGCTACACGCTCGGCATCGTGTCGAACTTCGAGGAGTGGTTGACCCTCTTGCTCGAGCGGCTCGGTGTGCTTCAGATGATGTCGGTCGTCGTGGTCAGCGGTCGCGAGGGGGTCGAGAAGCCCGACGCCGAGATCTTCCGCCGGGCGCTCACACGACTGAACAAGACAGCCGAGCGAGCGGTCTACGTCGGGGACAATCCGCGGATCGACGTCGAGCCGGCGCTCGCGATGGGGATGGGTGCGGTGTTGGTCGACCGGCGCGGCGTGCACGATCCGGTCGACGGCGCGCCGGTGGTGCGCTCCCTCGAGCAGGTCCCGGCGGTGATCCGATGAGCGACGACAAGCGGTTCACGGTCGACGAGGCGAACGCCGCACTGGGGGAGCTGGTGCCGCTCCTCGAAACGTTGCGTGAGGCGCAGCGCGCGATGGCGGAGCGGCAGGACGAAGTGTTGTCGTCCTCGACGGGGAACGGCGGCGGGAAAGCGGGGGCGGAGTTCCTCGAAGCGTCGCAAGCGGCCGGGCGCGCGATGGCGGGGATCGATGAGCTCGGCGTCCTCGTGCGCGACCCGGAGTCGGGCCTCGTCGATTTCCCCGCCGAACGCGACGGCGACGAGATCTTCCTGTGCTGGCGTCTCGGCGAGGACGCCGTGGAATGGTGGCACCCGACCGACACCGGCTTCACCGGGCGCCAGCCGCTTTAGAGAAACGATCTGTGGGAGACGCTTCCGTTCCACCCACCCACCCGGAACGGCGGGGCGTCACGGCTGCGCTCCGGCTGCCGGACTTCCGTCGCGTGTGGCTCGCCGAGGTCATCAGCGACATCGGGAACTTCATCACCTTCATCGCTCTCGCGCTCCTGATCCACGATCTCACCGGGAAGACGTTCGCGGTCGGCATCGCGCTGGCGCTGCGGTCGATCCCGTGGTTCACCCTCGGGCCGCTCGCCGGAGTGGTCGTCGACCGCGCCGATCGCCGCGTCGTGATGGTGGTGTCGGATCTCGCCCGCGCCGGGCTCGTGACGGTGCTCGCGTTCACGCACACCTCGACGCAGGCGTACATCATCGCGTTCGCGTCGGGATGCTTCGGGCCGTTCTTCCGTCCGGCGCGGCAGGCGCTGCTTCCGACGATCGCTCCCGGCGAGGACTACGTGCGCGCGATGGCCCTCTCGCAGATCGCGCACCAGTGTCTCCACACCGTCGGGCCCGCGCTCGGCGGTGTGGCCGTGC
>JBASRP010000220.1:0-9632 GCA_049273905.1 Actinomycetota bacterium | reverse complement strand
CCGCTGTGCCGAAGAACCCCGAGCCGGTCGCCGCTTAGGGTTCGAGCTCATCGGCGGCCGACGCCGGCGGAAGAAGCGGGGCGATCGGCGGCAGATCCTCGAGCGACGCCAGACCGAGTCGCTCCAGGAATTGCGGAGTGGTTCCGTAGAAAACGGCTTGTCCAGGGCCTGGATCGCGGCCGATCTCGGCGACGAGACCGCGCTGTTCGAGCGTGCCGACCACGCCATCGGAGTCGACGCCGCGGATCGCCGCGATCTGCTGCCGGGTGACCGGCTGTTTGTACGCGACGATCGACAACGTCTCGAGCGCGGCTTGCGTCAGGCGCGGCGCCTGGACCGAGCGCACGAAACGCTCGACGTACGCAGCGGAATCGGGGTGCGTGTACATCCGCCAGCCGCCGGCGACCTCCCGCAGCGCGATCCCGCGGCCGTGCGCCTCGAGCTCGTCGGCGAGCGCTCGCAACTCGGCTTCGATCCGGTCCTTCGGCTCTTCGGTCACCTGCGCCAGGATCCCGCTGTCGACGGGTTCGTCGCAGACGAAGAGGATCGATTCGAGGATTCGCCGGAGCTCACTCATCGAGGTTCTTCGGGGCCGGGTCCTCGGCCCGCTCGTCGAGGCGGATCTCGGCGTCGAGCACGATCTCCTCGGGGTCTTCCTCCGCCCAGGTCCCCTCGTATTCATCGGTTTCCGCAGCGTTTCCGGGCGCTTTCTCGCCGAGCCAGCTCACGTCGATCTGGCCGAAGGCACCGGCCTGAGCGACGTCGGCTTCCCCGCGTTTCACCAGCTCGAGGACGGCGAGGAACCGCACGATCACGTTAAGACGGTGCTTCACGCCGTCCGTCAGCTGACGGAAGGTCGCCTTCTTGCGCTTGCGCAGCTGCGCGCGCAGCTCCTCCACCGCTTCGGCGACCGAGACGCGGATCGGCGCGATGTGGGAGACGTCGACGTGCGGCACGACTTTCGGCGTGAGCGCGCGGAGCGCGATCTCGGCGAAGCGCTCCGGTGACACCTTCGCCATCAGGTCGGGCGCGATCCGGGAGAACGCCTCGCCGGGACCGGCGGTCCGGCCGACGAATCCCGCGTTCGCGGCGATCAGATCGGCGAGCTTGGCGGAGGCTTCCTTATAAGCGCGGTACTCGAGGAGGCGAGCGATCAGAAGGTCGCGGTCGCTGACGTCGATCCCGTCGTCGTCGCGGGGCGGCCCGGGCAGCAGCCGGGACGCCTTCATCTCGATCAGGGTGGCCGCGACGACCAGGAATTCGGTCGCGACCTCGAGGTCCAGGTCGACCATCTGCTTGAGATGCTCGAGGTACTCCTCCGTGATCGCCGCGAGGGAGACCTCGTAGATGTCGAGCTCCCGCTTCGATATCAGGTGAAGGAGCAGGTCAAAGGGGCCTTCGAAGACCTCGGTCCGGACCTGGTAGGTCATCGATTGGCAAGTGTAACCGCGGCGTGTGAGCGGGCCAACCAGGTCCGGCCTAGACGCAATTCAGCCCGGCCGGTAGCCCGATGATCGGACCGCAGATCGCGTTCACCGCACCGGCGAGGACGGGCCGGAAGATCCAGAAGAGCACAAGCAGGAAGAGGAACAGGTACTGGCTCCACTCCTCCATCTTCATGGCGGCCGCCGGGGACAAGAAGCGCGCAAGCACCTTCGAGCCGTCCAGCGGCGGGATCGGCAGGATGTTGATGATGAAGAGGAACGTGTTGACGACCGCGATCAGGAAAAGGATGTCGAGCAACCGGCGTTCGGTCACCCGACGGAAAGCGACGCCGGCCAGTACCACGATCAGGAGGTTGAAAGCCGGTCCGGCAAGGGCGACCAGGACGGCATCCCTCCGGGGATTGCGGAGCCGCCCCGGGTGGATCGTCACCGGCTTCGCCCAGCCGAAGAAGAATCCGATGTTGTACTTGAAGAGGATCGAGACCAGGAAGATCCCGGGCAGGATCACGGTCCCAAGCGGATCGGCGTGCGCCTTCGGGTTCAGGGTGAGCCGCCCCATCATCCGGGGGGTCGGATCGCCGAGGCTGACCGCGACGCGGGCGTGGGAGAGCTCATGGCCGATCATGCCGATGAGCAGACCGATGCCGACACCGAGGAAACCGTAGAGATCGATACGACTCATGCGCGATCCATGGAAGGATTCACCACTCCAACCCTTGAGTGAAGCTGAAGTTGAGGGTTGAGATGACGGTCAGTGCCGGCGACCGAGCCGTTCGACGAGGATCGCGGCCGGACCGTTGGCATCCAGATCGGCGAGGACGTAGGAAAGGGCCTCTCGAACGATCCGTCCGCGGTCGGCGGCGATGCCGTGCTCCCTCAGTTCGAGGCGCGCACGCTCGAGCGCGAGCAGCTCGTCACGGTCGCAGTAGAACGTCACCTTCTCCTCGTGACGCTGTCTCCCGCTCCCCGTTTTGGGGACGTGTCTCCTCGTCTCCTTGTCTATAAATCGCTGAGTCGTCCTGTCCACTCTCGGACGTTCCTGCAGCTCCTGTCTCTCCCTCACCGGCGACGAGGTCTGGCTCGGCGGTGCCGGCGGGGCCTCCACCACCGACGTCGTCCGGAACAGCTCGTCCGCTCCCGGCAGGCTCGCGCGCTTCGTCGACAAGACCCAGCACCTCCTTGGCAAGGGCGCGGTAGTCCGCAGCACCCTTGGAATCGGCCGCGTATGAAAGGATCGACTCGCCGGCGACGGGTGCTTCGGCGAATCGGATGGTGCGTCTGATGATCGTCTTGTAGAGGTAAGGACCGAACGCGTCGCGCACCCGTGCGAGCACTTCGCGACCGTGAAGCGTCCGGCTGTCGTACATCGTGGGGATGATTCCCTCGAGTCTCAAGTCAGGGTTGAGGCGGTCGCGGACCTTTTCGACGGTATCCATCAGCAGCGCCATGCCGCGGAGGGCGAAGTACTCGCACTCGAGCGGGATGATCACACCGTCCGACGCCGTCAATGCATTGACCGTGAGAAGGCCGAGCGAGGGCGGACAGTCGATCAGCACGTAGTCGAAGTTGTGCCGCACCGGCGCGAGCGCGCGCTTGAGCGCTTGTTCTCGAGCCACTTCGCTGACGAGCACGATCTCGGCCGCGGAAAGATCGATGTTCGACGGCAATATCTCGAGCCCGGTGACCTCCGTCCGCATGATCGCCTGCTCGGGGTCGACGCTCTTGTCGAGGAGCAGGTTGTAGACCGTGAGATCGAGGGACAAAGGGTTGATCCCGAGACCGACCGACAGCGCGCCCTGTGGGTCGAAATCCACGAGAAGCACGCGTTTTCCGAGCTCGGCCATCGCCGCGCCGAGGTTGATCGTCGTCGTCGTCTTGCCGACGCCGCCTTTCTGGTTGGCGAGGCTGACGATACGCGCCACCAGGCTCCCCCCTACTAGATTTATCGACAAGACGACAGAGAGATTCGTCGTCTTGTAGAGAGCGCGACTCTACACAAAGCGCAAAGAGAACTTCAAGTCCGCCGCGTGAACATTTGATTTCGTTATCGATGCGCACCGCTCCTCTGTCGAGCGCGGCGGGTCTGCGGATCGTGCGTCGGGTCATACCTGACACGCTGACTCGTGACAGTCACCTTTCGACCGCAATGCAAAGGGCCGGCGTTGCCGCCGGCCCTCGTCAGAAAACTCTCAACCTCAGCCCGACTCTTTCTGCTTGCACTTCATGTCGAGCCTCGCGTAGGGAATCGCTTCCAGGCGTTCGGGCGCGATCGGGTCGCCGCAGCGTTCACAAACGCCGTAGGTCCCCTTCGGGATCTTGGTGAGAGCCAAGTCGATGTCGTGAAGGTTTTCACGAAGGCGTTCGACCACGGCAAGCACCTTGTTCCGCTCGGCCGTGGACTGGGCGCTGTCGGCGAAACCGAAGTCGAAGTCCATCCCCTCGAGCGAGTCGGCGTCCGGGTCGGCCCCCATATCCGTCAACTGACGCCGGAGCGCCTCCTTCTGCTCCTCGAGGAGATCCTGGTACTTGGTTATCTCGGCTGCCTCCATGCTGCCCTCCTACTGCGCTTTCCGAGCCCGCGCTCGCTTGGCGCGCGGGTGTGCGGATTCGTAGACCTCGCGGAGCCGCTCCTTGCTCACGAGCGTGTACACCTGGGTCGTTGAGACGCTCGCGTGCCCGAGGAGCTCCTGGACGACGCGGATGTCGGCGCCGCCGTCGAGGAGATGTGTGGCGAACGAGTGCCGAAGCGTGTGCGGTGAGATCCGCCGGCGGAGCTCGGCCCGCGCGGCGTGCTTCTTCAAGAGTTTCCAGCACCCCTGGCGCGTCAGCCGGGTGCCGCGCGCGTTCAGGAACGCGGCCGCTCCCGAGACCGGCCGCGCCAGTTCCGGCCGCGCCTGCGTGATGTAACGGCGCAGGGCGTCGACGGCGGCGCGCCCCAGCGGGACGATCCGCTCCTTGGATCCCTTGCCGATGCAGCGGACGGTCGCCTCGTCCAGGTCGATGTCGTCGACATCCAGGCCGGTCAACTCCGAGATCCGCAGGCCGGCCGCGTACAGAAGCTCCAGGATGGCGTGGTCCCGGGCCGCGATCGTCCCGTCCTCGGGGACGGCGGCCAGGAGCCGCTCGACCTCCTCCAGGGACAGCGCCCGGGGCAGGGACCGCGGGACACGCGGAGAGCCAACCGGCTCGGCCGGGTCGGCCTTGGAGACGCCTTCGCGGACCAAGAACCGGTGGAAGCCGCGGATGGCCGCAAGGACGCGAGCGACGGTCGCACTGGAATAGCTCTTCCCCGGCGCGTATTCGCTCTCTTTGAGGTCGGCGAGGAACTCGGCGATGTCGCGCTCCCCCACTTTCGTGGCATCGGTGATCCCGCGAGCGGTCAGGAACGCGAGGTACAGCCGGAGGTCGCGCCGGTAGGCCACCTGAGTGTTGGGCGCCACGCCGCGCTCGACCGCGAGATGGTCGAGGAAACGCTCCATGTGCCGCGCGAGAGCCCGGGCGATCTGGGGCTCTCCCCCATTCTCACGGGGGCGACTGGGTTCGGTTGCGGCGGTCGTCATCGCATCACTCATGCATTCGTGAGGTCGGAGCGGCTCCGAAAGGGCCGCTCTAAGACTCGAGGGGCACGAGAGCAGAGAGCGGCGTGGACTCAAGCCCGTGCGCCTGCGCGACGGGCTGGTTCGTCACTCGTCCCTCGTGCACGTTCACTCCCTTGGCGAGCGTCGGGTCTTCGCGAACCGCCGCGACGAGCCCTTTACGGGCGAGCGCCACCGCGTACGGCAAGGTGGCGTTCGTGAGGGCGTAGGTCGACGTGTGCGGTACAGCGCCCGGCATGTTTCCGACGCAGTAGTGTACCACGCCGCGGGTTACATAAGTCGGGTGCGTGTGCGTCGTGACGTGGCTGGTTTCCGCGCATCCGCCCTGGTCGATGGAGATGTCGACGAACACAGACCCCGGCCGCATCGAGTCCATCATCGCGGCGGTGATCAGCTTCGGAGCAAGCGCGCCCGGGACGAGAACCGCGCCGATCACGACGTCGGCTTTCGCGACCTGCTCCTCGATCACGAGCATCGCCGACGATAGCGTGAGGATGCGTCCTTTGTGGATGTGGTCGACGTAGCGAAGCCGCTCAACGTTCTTGTCGATCAGGACGACCTCGGCCTCCATGCCCTGGGCGATCCACGCGGCGTTCGCACCGGCCATGCCGGCGCCGATCACGCAGACGCGCGCGGGATGCACGCCGGAGACGCCCGATAGCAGGACCCCGCTCCCCCCGGCTGCGCGCTCCAGGAAGTGCGCGGAGACGTGTGGCGCCATGCGCCCTGCGATCTCGGACATCGGCGCGAGCAGCGGTAGCCCCCCGTCTGCGGATTGCACGGTCTCATAGGCGATCGCGGTCGTTTTCGAGTGGATCAGGGTCTCGGTCACGTCGCGGTGCGCGGCGAGATGGAGGTACGTGAAAAGGATCTGCCCCGGCCGGCACATGGGGAGTTCCTGTGCGAGGGGTTCCTTCACCTTCAGCACGAGCTCCGCGTCACCCCACACGTCGTCGGCGGCGCGCACGAGCTTGGCGCCGGCCCGTTCGAACGCCACGTCGGGGATCGAGGACCCGGCGCCCGCGTCGCGCTCGATCAGGACGTCGTGGCCCTCATTGGTGAGCTCACGGACGCCGACGGGCGTGATGGCGACCCGGTATTCGGACTCCATCACCTCGCGCGGGACGCCGACGATCATCGCTCCGCCAGGGTAGCGGAGGGGATGCGGGCGCGGGCTCTACGCGGTGGTGGGGCTTGCCGTTTGTGTCGCCGTTCGCGTGCTTTCCGCCCGGTCCAGGGCGGCGCCGACGAAACCCCGGAAGAGCGGGTGGGGCCGGGTCGGGCGGCTCTTGAACTCTGGATGGAATTGCGTCGCCAGGAAGAACGGATGGGACGGGATCTCGATGATCTCGACCAGCCGGCCTTCGATCGTCGTGCCTGAGAAGCGCATCCCGTTGTCCTCCATCGCGCGGCGGTAGCGGTTGTTGACCTCGTAGCGGTGGCGGTGACGCTCGAGGACCACCGATTCGCCGTACAGGTCGTGCGCGGTGGAGCCCGGCTCGAGCTTGCACGCCCACACGCCGAGGCGCATTGTGCCGCCCTTGTTCAGGAGGTCTTTCTGGTCGGGCATCAGGTCGATGACCGGATGCGGTGTCGTCGCTTCGAACTCCGACGAGTTCGCGTCGGTGAGGCCGCATGCGTCGCGCGCGAACTCGATCACCGCGCATTGCAACCCCAGACAGAGCCCAAGGAACGGGATGTTCTGCTCGCGGGCGTAGCGGATCGCCGCGACCTTGCCCTCGATGCCGCGGACGCCGAAGCCGCCGGGAACCAAGATGCCGTCGAGCGTCGAAAGCACGTCGTGGTTCTCGGTCAGATCGTCGGCGGCGATCCACACGATCTCGACTTTCGCGTCGTGCGCGATGCCGCCGTGCTTCACGGCCTCGACGACCGACAGGTACGAGTCTCCGAGCGTCACGTATTTGCCGACGAGACCGATGCGCACCGTGCGTTGGGCCTTGGACATACGGCGCACCAGCGCTTGCCATTCCGTCAGATCGGGCTCCGCGGCGGAGAGCCGTAGATGCTTCACGACGTAGTTGTCGAGGCCCTCCTCGTGCAGCACGAGCGGGATCTCGTAGATGTTCCCCGCGTCGAGCGCGCTGACGACGCCTTCGATGTCGACGTCGCACAGCAGCGAGATCTTCTTCTTCAGCGATTGCCCGAGCGGCCGGTCGCTGCGGCACACGATCGCGTCGGGCTGGATACCGATCGACCGCAGCTCGGCGACCGAGTGCTGGGTCGGCTTGGTCTTCAGCTCCCCAGATGGTCCGATGTACGGGACCAGGGAAACGTGCAGGTAGAAGACGTTGTCGCGGCCAACGTCGTGCCTCATCTGGCGGATCGCCTCGAGGAACGGCAGCGACTCGATGTCGCCGACCGTGCCGCCGACCTCGGTGATCACGATGTCGACCTCGTCGGTGGCGACTCGGCGGATCCGGCTCTTGATCTCCTCCGTGATGTGCGGGATCACCTGGACGGTCGCGCCGAGGTAGTCCCCGCGCCGTTCGCGCGCGATCACCGTCGAATAGACGCTTCCGGTGGTCACGTTCGAGTCGCGCGAGAGGTTCTCGTCGAGGAAGCGCTCGTAGTGGCCGATGTCGAGGTCGGTTTCCGCACCGTCGTCGGTGACGAAGACCTCACCGTGCTGGAAGGGGTTCATCGTGCCGGGATCCACGTTGATGTACGGATCCAGCTTCTGCATCACGACCCGCAGGCCGCGCGATCGGAGGAGTCTTCCGAGGGATGAAGCGGTGAGGCCCTTACCGAGGCTGGAACTAACGCCGCCGGTGACGAAGATGTGTTTGGCCAAAAAAAACTCCCGAGACCGGGTCTCTGCGCGTTTCGGTCTCGGGGCCACATCTTAACACCGGTGGAGGAGGCGGCCAAGCATCGAGACCGCGTTCGGTGCGCGATGTCAGTCGAGCAGGCCCCACGCGTCGAAATCCTTCCCCATCAACTCGCGCAAACGCACCAGGTCCGGGCGCAGGCGGCGGCGCAACCAGGCCTCGGTTTCGGGGGAAAGGTCGGTCTCGCGGCCCCTGGGCTGCCGGGTCCAGAGCCATTCGAGCCGGGCGGGGCTCCGGCGGCGGTAGGGAGCGAGGAAGGCGCGCCGCCGCGCACTCCTCCCGGCGACGGAGAGCCACGCGCGGGGAACGCGCCGCTGGTCCGAACGGTTGTAGGTCTGCTCGAGCCCGCCGAGCGGAACTTCCGGATCGGCGCCGAGGAACGCGAGGATGGTCGCCAGCGTCTCGTTCCGCCGGTCGCGGAGCGACTCGGTCGTCACGATCAGGATCCGCTCGCGGGGGAAGTGCTGCAGATACCGCTCGAGCTGCATGGCGTAGAGCGACCGCACCAGCAGGCCGAGATTGTGCGCGAACGCGGAGTCGATCGCTCGGTACTCCTCGTTGTACGACAGCGCGTGACGATAGCTCGAGCGCATGCGCTGGATCGGATGACGCACGAGGTAGATCAGGCGGGCGTCTGGGCACGTCGCCGCGATCCGGCCGGCCACCCCGTCGAACGCGGGGAACGCGGTGTATTCGGGGTTGACCTCGCCGGAGATCTGGCCCGGTTTCGCCGCGGCAAACTGATCCGCGTACCAGTCCAAACCTCGCCCCCAGTTCCGCTCCTCGATGAAGAAGTTCAGCTCCTTGGTGTCGGTGAGAAAGATCTGGGGATGCGACCGCAGGTAGTGATAGAGGCTGGTCGTGCCGGCCTTCTGCGCGCCGATGACGAAGAAGGACGGGAGCATCAGCCGGCGCGACCGGCGCGGTCGAACGTGCGCAGAGGACCGATGCGGTCGATCCACGCGGAGAGCGTCGGTCCCTCGGCGATCATCGTCAACCCGACGAGGAGCGCGAGGAGTGCGAGCAGGAACCACGAGGGCGGATCGGCCACGACGATCGCCCCGCCCAGGATCGCCCCGATCGCGTTGGAGCCGGTGTCGCCGAGCATCGCGCGCTCACGGAGGTCGAGCAGCAGGAACGCTGCGACCCCACCGAGCGTCGCGGCCAGCGGGATCTGCTGGGACTCGCCGACGATCGCCATCGGGATCGCGGCGAGGAGGTAGAACTTCCCCGCCCGGCCCGGGCGCACGTCGAACGCGTTGAACAGGTTCGCCATCAGCGCGATCAGCGCCGCGTTCACGACCGCCCAACCGAAAGAGCTCGCGGCGGCCGAGCCGATCGTGAACGCGAGCATGCCTCCGCCCACGATCTTGAGTGCGCCGGGGGTCAGGCGCCCGCTCATCAGCGCCGGGATGTGGCTCCGCCAGCCGCGCTCCGGCTGCGCGGCGAGATCGTCGAAGAGTCCGAGCAGACCGAACCCGAAGCCGAGGATGAGGAGCGGGATGGCACCGAGCAGGGCGAAGGTCGGCGTCGGAGAGCGCGGAGCGACCGCGCGCACGAATTCGACGAACGCCATCGCGCCGGCGAAGCCGACGAGGACGGCGAGACCGAGTCCGGTCGGCACCGGCACGCCTCGATGGTTGCGCCGCAGCAACGGTGTGTGCGGGATGAGAGCTGCAGCGACCCAATGCGTCACCGCGGCCGCGACGGCGGCGGCACCCAGCGCCAGCAGGATCTTGGTC
>JBASRP010000209.1:0-2340 GCA_049273905.1 Actinomycetota bacterium | reverse complement strand
ACGTCGCTGCGCGCGGCAACCTCTGCACGCTGGCGTCCGACGGGACGATCGGCGACCGCCGCGCGGGCCGCATCCCCGACCCCGAGGCGCGCGCGATCGTCGACCGCTTGCAGCGCGAGGTGACGCTCGGCAACGGCGTCGAAGTCTTCTTCCGGCACGAGCGTGAGCACCGCGTCCTCGTCGTTCTGCGCGGCGACGGGCTCGACCCGCGCGTCACCGATACCGATCCGCAGGCGACCGGCGTCGCGCCGAAAGAGTCGACGGCCGCCGACCCGGCGGCGAAACGCACCGCCGACCTCGTCAACGAGCTCGACGCACAGATCCGCTCCCTCCTCAAGGACGAGCCGAAAGCGAACGGCATCCTTCTGCGCGGCTTCGACTCACACCGGGAGCTGCCGTCGTTCCGCGAGCGCTACGGCGTCCGGGCCGGCGCCGTCGCGATCTATCCGATGTACCGCGGGATCGCGAGCCTCGTCGGGATGGACGTGCTCGGCACGCCGGCAGATCTGGCCGACCAGCTCACGATCCTTCGCGACTCCTGGGACGGCTACGACTATTTCTTCGTCCACCACAAGTCGCCGGACTCGGCGGGCGAGGATGGCGACCGTGCCAGGAAGATCGCCGCGATCGAAGCCCTCGACGCGGCCGTCCCCGCGCTGCGCGCGCTCGGGCCCGACGTGATCGTGATCTCCGGCGACCACGCGACGCCCACGCAGATGGCCGCGCATTCGTGGCACCCGGTCCCGACGATCCTGTGGTCGACGCGCGGGCAGCGCGACGACGTCACGCGCTTCGGCGAGCGGTACTGCGCGACCGGCGCGCTCGGCATCCGTCCGACGATGACGCTGATGCCGATCATGCTCGCGCACGCAGGACGGCTCCAGAAGTACGGCGCCTGAACCGCTCATCGTCGCGGCGTTCGCGTAGGAACCGCAGGAACGGGCACACTCCACGGCGAAGGTCTCATGATGCGACGGCGCTTGATGGCTCTTGCTTTGGCGATCGCGATCGCGGCGCCTTTCTCGGCCGCGGCCGACCACCCGCTCGGCAACATCCCCTGGCCGGATCTTCTGCCGCCCCGGCCCGGCGTGCCGGCTCCCGCGCAACCGGCGCAGCCCTGCGGGGCCGCGGCGTCCCCCACGTGCGTGGACGGCGTGATCGCCGACATGATCGCCGCCTGGCAACCGCTCGACGATTCGTGCGACCACCGAGCCGTGTTCGCGCTGACGTACCTCATCACGACGCAAGGGTTCCGGACCTATCTGTCCGACCAGCGCGCGGGCGGTTTCTTCGACGACGAAGTCGCGATCATCAACCTCGACCGCGTTTTCGCGGATCTCTACTTCGACGCTTTCTTCGGCCGCGCCGTGCCGGAGGCGTGGCGGATCGCGTTCACCGCCGCGCAGGACGGACGCACGAACGCCGTGCAGGACGTGTTCCTCGGCATGAACGCGCACATCCAGCGCGACCTCCCGGTGGCGCTCTCCCGGGTCGGGCTCGTCGACGGCAACGGCGCGTCGCGGAAGCCCGACCACAACCGCGTGAACGAGATCCTGTCGGCCGTCCTCGACGACATCGAGGACGAGCTCGCCGCACGCTACGACCCCACCGTCGGTCTCGCCGATGCGTCGCCGTCGCCGGTCGACGAGGTCGGCGCTCTCGAGATGCTCAAGCTGTGGCGCGAGGGAGCCTGGCGCAACGCCGAGCGGCTGTCGCTCGCAAAGAGCGACGCCGAACGCGCCTCGATCATGAACGAGATCGAGACCTACGCGACGGCGTGGGCCCACGTGATCGAAGCGGCCGACTTCAGCTGGTACGCGACGCAGCGCGACCTTTTTTGCCAGAGCGCGCGGACCGCTTCGATCCCACCCGCCCACCCCACCGCGGCAAGGTAAGCCGCCCGCCCGGCGCGACGAAGAACGCGAACAGCCCGTAGCCGAGCGCCGGGAAAAGCGCGAGCGCACTCGCCGGTCCACTTCCGACCGCGACCGCCAAACCGCCGCCCGCGATGCTCGCCAGCGCCTGGCCGCCGAGCAGCATCCCTTGCAACAAACCGAAGGCGGTCGCGCGCATCTCTTCCGGCATCCGCGTTCCGACGACCGCGTAGGCCGGGATCACCATCGCGAACACGATCCCGATCGAGAAGAACGCGGCGATGGCCCACATGTTCGGCGGCTCGATGAGGAACCAGAGGATCCCCCCGACGGCGCCGAGGACGATCACCAGCGCGGACGTGCGCAACAGGTCTTCGTGGTCGCCGCGCCTCCGCACGAGGACCGACGCGAGGATCGTTCCGGCGGGCACGGCCGCCGCCAGCACACCGATCGCCCAGTCGCCGGT
>JBASRP010000003.1:0-2321 GCA_049273905.1 Actinomycetota bacterium | reverse complement strand
CCACGAGAGCATCGGGGTTTCAACGCCGCGATTGCGTTGCAGGGTGTCGATCGTCGCGACGACGATGGCCGCGGCGAACAGCATCAACGCGGCGTCGGACCGGACCGGTCCTCCGCGAAGGGAGAGGATCCCTCCGAGGTACGTGATCGCCTGATGGAAGGTGTCGGCCCGGAAGAAGATCCACGCCAGGCAGACGAGGTGGAATGTGCCGAGCACCGGGAGCAGATCGCGACGCCATCGGAACGGCGGCGGCGGCGCCGTGTGCGGCGCGCGCACCTCGTACTCGGCCTCGGTGGTGCGGGGGTCGACCGCGTCGTCCAGCGAGGGGAGCGGGTCGCGGCGTCCTCCGAGACGCCGATGCACCGACAGGTACATCCCGTGCAGTCCGCCCCACACGACGAAGGTCCACGCCGCGCCGTGCCACAATCCCCCGAGGAGCATCGTCAGCATGAGGTTGCGGTACGTCCTGACCTCCCCGCGTTTGTTTCCGCCCAGCGGGATGTACAGGTAGTCGCGCAGCCAGGTCGACAACGAGATGTGCCAGGTGCGCCAGAACGCCGTGATCGACCGCGACAGGTAGGGCTGCTCGAAGTTCCGCAAGAGCTCGATGCCGAAAAGGCGAGAGGAGCCGCGCGCGATGTCGGAGTAGCCGGAGAAGTCGCCGTAGATCTGTAAGGCGAAGGCGTAGATCCCGACCAGCAAGCCGATCGCGCTGGTATGCCCCGCGGTGCGGAACGCGTCGTCGACGAAGGGGGCCAGCATGTCGGCGATGGCGATCTTCTTGAACAGCCCGATGAGGATGAGGAGCAGCCCCGATCGCACGCGGTCGGCCGTCGGTCGCGTCCGCGGGTGCTCGAACTGGGGGAGCTGCACTTGCGCGCGTCCGATCGGCCCGGCGACGAGCTGCGGGAAGTACGCGACGAACAGCGCGAAGTCGAGCAGGCTGCGGGATGCGCGGATCTCGCGCCGGTACACGTCGAACGTGTACGAGATCCCGTGGAACGTGTAGAAGCTGATCCCGATCGGCAGCAGGATCCGAAGCGTCGGCGCGTGCGCCTCGAACCCCAGCCCCTGCAGCAGCCCCGCGCCGGAATCGACGAAGAAGTTGAAGTACTTGAAGAAGCCGAGGATCCCGAGGTTCACGGCGAGGCTGACGAGGAAGATGCGCTTCCGCCGCTTCTCGTCGTCGGTGGCCTCGAGTAGCCGCCCGACGGTGTAGTCCGTGAGCGTGCTCGTCCACATCAATGCGAGGAAGCGGTAGTCCCACGCCCCGTAGAACACGTACGACGCGAGAAGCAGCAGCACGTTCTGCTGCTTGTGTTTCAGCAGCCAGTACACGCCCAGCACGACGGGGAGGAAGAGCGCGTACCCGTACGAGTTGAAGACCATCAGATCCGGGGCCGGGCCAGAAGCGCCGCGTGCGGAACGCCGGTTCCGCCGCAGAGGGCACGCTGCAACGCGGCCTGGAACATGTTGCCCGGCGTGCGTGCCGGCGCCGGGTGCGAGACACCGTACGGTTCGACGTAGGGCCGGATCGCGCGCACGACCTCGAATCCGGCGGCGAACACCTCACGCCGGTGGCCGGCCGCGTTCGGCACGAACCACTGGCACAGCGGGCCGCTGCCGTTCAACACGTGCACCGGCCTGCGGCGGTGGACGACGCTCATCCACAGGTCGACCTGCTCGCTGGACATGAACCAGCCGTCGCAGACGGTGCGGATCGCTTCGAGCGCGCGCATCGGATCGCGCAGGTGCAGCATGAGGCTCCCGCACGTCACCACGTCGAACGTGCCCATCAGCTCGGGCGTCAGGTCGTAGACGCTGATCGGCCTGCGGTCGACCTTAGATCCGAGCGCGTCCTTGGCGACGCGGAAGCCGCGGCCTTTCTCCGGACCGGCGAGCTTGGCGAGGTTCTCGCCGCCGGTGGCGCGGACGTCGGGGGGCCAGTCCCACTTGTCGTGGTCGTCGATGTCGATCGCGATGACGTCCGACGCGCCGCGCTTCTCCATCTCGAAGGCCAGCATTCCGTCGTAGGTCCCGACGTCGAGGCACCGTTTGCCCTCCAGGTCGGGCCACGGCAGGCGGTCGATGATCGTGCGCAGATCGAACCAGCCGGGCGTCACGACGCCGGGGGCGAGTTCGATCGTGTGGTACCAGAGCGTCGACGCGATCGCGTCGCGCAGGTCCGGAGCCGGTTCGGTCACGTCCGCCTTCCTCTTAGATGTACCCGAGCGTTCGGAGCCGTTCCTCGAGCGCCGCGGCCTCGGCGTCGGCGGGCGCGGGCGTCGCCGCTTGCGCCGGGACCATCGCGTCCACATCGT
>JBASRP010000091.1:0-5548 GCA_049273905.1 Actinomycetota bacterium | reverse complement strand
CCATGAGCGACGCCGCTCGGCGGTTCTGCGCGGCGCCGCGCATCGCGAGTCCGACCTGCGTGTACTTGAAGAACGCGAAGAGCGCGAGCGCGACGACGATGCCGACGCAGAAGAGCCCGATGTCGCCGTAGCGGATCGCCGCGCCCGAGACGCGGATCTCGCCTTCGGGGAAGACCTTCGGCGCGATGATCGCCGACGTGCCCCAGATGCGCGCCGTGAGCGCGATCAAGAGGCCTGTGACAGCGACGGTGCCGACGGTCTGCGCGGTCGGACCCTGGGCCCGCAGTCGGCGGACGACGAACACCTCCACGCCGACACCGAGAGCGGCGCCAAGCACGATCACGATCGGCAACGAGACGAGGACGGGGATGCCGGCCTCGACGAGCTCCTTGAAGATGTAAGCCGGCACCATCGCCATCGCACCGTGCGCGAGGTTGAGCACGCGCGACGCCCGGTAGATGACCGAGATGCCGAGCGCGAAGATCGCGAACGCGCCGATCAGCGGGATCGACAAGAAGAGCGAGACGAGAAGGCTGCGCATCTAGTCGGTTCCTGCCCGCGGTTTCGGGTCGGTGACGATCGGGCCCGACCGCCAGCCGCTGAACGTCCCCTTGTTCTGGATGACGAACCCTTGCATGGTCGTGTTGACGAACCGGTTGTTCGGGGAGAAGTTCAGCGCTCCTTGCAGCGTGAGGCCCGTGGACAAAGTCATCGAGTTGAGCGCCTGGCGGAGCGCCTGTCTCGTGAGGTTGGGCCCAACCTTGCGCATCGCCTCGACGAGGAGCTGCATGCCGAGGTACGCGCCCTCAGCGAACGCGTTGTACTCGTCGGCCTGGGGGTTCACCCGCTCGAGGTCGCGGACGTACTCGCGGACCGCGGGGTCGTTGACGTAGGACTCGATGTACGGCTTGAACCCCGTCCACACCATCATCTGGTCGCATTTGCGCTGGCACGACGTCGCGAACGAACGCGTGAACAGCGGCTGCGCCGCGCCGTATTGGATCTCCGTGGCCGACCGGACGTTGGGGTCGTTCATCCACGTGAGCGCGGTCTGTGGTTCGAGGAACAGCGCGACGAAATCGCCGGGCTTGAACTGGCCGACCTCGGGATAACTCGACTGCCCGGCGACGATGCCGCAGAAGCTCTCCCTACAGCCGTTCAGGTTCGGATCGAAGCCCGGGATATCGCTTCCGGTCAAGCGCTTGACCTGAGCGTTGAACGCGAGCGCGCCCTCCTGCCCGAAGCGGTAGTTCTTGTCGAAGACGATGCTGAACTTCTTGATCCCTCGGTTGTGTGCCTCGAGCGCCATGATCCGGGCGGACGCGACCGTCGCCGCGGCGACGGGCCAGACCCACGGCTGCGCGCCTCCGCTTGGTTTGGAGTACTGGAGGTTGAGCATCCCGTCTGTGCCGACGACAGGGATCTGCGCCTTGTCGA
This sequence comes from Actinomycetota bacterium, assembly GCA_049273905.1. Classification (GTDB taxonomy): domain Bacteria; phylum Actinomycetota; class AC-67; order AC-67; family AC-67; genus JBASRP01. The sequence goes on along the minus strand of JBASRP010000091.1, from coordinate 4,111 downwards.
AGTCGTTGCTCTTGATGACGACGTTCAGACCTTCCGACGACGGGCCGACGGGCACAGCGAAGACTTTCGAGTTGATGAGGTTGCGGAGGTAGTTCGCTCCCGTCTGGGCCTGCCAGCCGTCGTCCTTGTACTCGATGATCAGTCGGCGTCCGCAGATGCCGCCGGCCTGGTTGACCTTCACCTTGACCGCTTCCATCGCGAAGCGGACGTCCCGCAGGAACGCGCGGCCGATCCCCGACTCGACCACTGTCGTCGCGAGGCGGATGGAGTTTCCCGTCACACCCTGGTCGGTCGCGCCACCGTTGCGACCGGGTGCGCATTGGAGGCCCGTATTGCGTCCGGGAGCCAGGCTACCGAGACCGGCGGTGGCCGTCGCCAACGCGGTGGGGTCGAGCGTCCCGGAGGAGTCGCCGGGGATGCCGCCGTCGGTGGGGGTTCCCCCGTCGACGGCCAGATTGCTCCCGGCTGCGCGGTAGTTCGGAGCCAGCTCGGCGACCGAGAGCGCGCCGATCAGGGCCCCAGCGACGAAGATGGCGAGTGTCCTGAACGTCGATGAATTCTTGTTGGCCATCGTTACCGGTCTCCTTGACTGATCTGTTGCGTGAACGTGCGCCGGCGGGCCACGCCGACGATCGCGGCGCCGAAGAGGATCCAGATACCGGCCGCGTGGAGGGCCTCGAGCGGCGAGCGCACGAGCAGAGCGAAGACGCCGCGACTGGATCTGTTGGGCCCCCGGCCGATGACCTTGGGACCTTCGATCACCGGCGGACCGACCGCGATCGGTCCCGGCAGGAGCGGGGCGCCGGGCAGGATCGCAGGCGGCTCGTCGGGCAGCGCACCGGCGGCCGGAGAGATCGTGTAGATCGAGTTCGCCTGGATCGCCGCGAACTGGAGAAGGATCCGCGAGCGCTCGATGCCGTCCTTGTAGACCTCGATCTGAAGAGCCGGGACCGCGCGGCTGAGATCGTTGTTGACCGTGACGTCGTTGAGGAAGTCCTTGTCCGGCTTCTCGACGGTCGCGAACGCGCCTTTCTCTGTCGCTTCGATGTGCGCCTCGGGCACGTACACGCGGATGCGGCCCATCAAGGCGTGCGTGATCTCATCGGCGAGAGCCTGACAGCTCGCGTGATCGTCGCAGGCCTGGGGAACGCCGACAGGCTTGCCCGCCGCGTCGAGGACCCGGACCTGCTCAATAGCCGATGACCACGTCGCCTTCGACGTTCCCGGACGGCCGTGCGCCAGTGTGCCGACGGTCGACTCGATATGGCCGATCTTGAGAGTGCCGACACCCTCCAGGACGATCTTGATCCCGTCGGCTTCCGCCTTGACGAGAGTCGTTGCGCCCGTCCCGGGGTCGCGCCAGCCGCGAGAATCGAAGCTCGTGGATGCGATGCTCAGCGGGCCATCCGTGAAACGCCCCCATCGCGCGAAGGCGCTTGCGGTGACGCCGGCTGCGTCACAGCTGAGCGAAACGCTGCCTCCGAATCCCTCGGCTTCGGGGTGCTGTTTGTCGCCACCGCCATCAAGACACGACTTCGGCTCCCACGGCCAAACGAGCCTCTCTGATGCTGTTTGCCGCGTTTCCGGGAGCGGACTCGTGTTCTCCGCCGGGCCGCCACTTTCCGCCAGCTGCGCGCCTTGTTCCATGGCGTTGTCGATCGCTTCATAGGGCCACCACGGCGGCAGCGCTTGCGTCGATCCGTCATCGATCCTCGCCAGCTCACGCATCTGGCGAGCGATAACGAAGCTCAGCCGCTCGGCGACAACGGACTGCCGAAGGGCGCCCAGGTCGCTATCGGTGTCCGCGTCCGGTGACGCAGCCTGCGCGGCCGCGGATACGGTGCCGGCGCGCACGTCGACCGACGGCACATTCGCGAGAGTGACGGCGCGGTCGGCCGGCCGGACACGGCCCTGCGCCAACTGCTCGGAGCTCGCACTACCGCCTGGGTCGGCGACCCCACTGTAGACGCCACCGTACCCTCCGACCACCGACGCGCGCGCGCCGTACCCACTTACTCCGGAGACGAACGACACATCCGTGTCGGAACCCTCATCGATATCTTTCGTGAGGGAGTCGTAGTCCGCAGCCTCAGGCACCCGGAATCGAGGCGTGCGATCCTCCAGCACGAGCCACTTGGGCTTGGCGTCGTCTCCGCCGAACACAAACAACCTATTGGCCTGCTCGTCCGCATAAATGAAAGAGCTGACGAAGAAGCTGTCGTAGAGATTTCCTTGGGGAATCGGGGTGACGCGCGCGTTCGTTACAACAAGGAAACCGCCCTCCTCAACGCCCCCCATGTAGTACTGTCCCGTCTTTGCATTGAGACCAAAGTACTGCGGCTGCCCCGATGCACGTGCGGGAATGAAGCCGACCCAGCTCGAGAGTCGGCCGTCGAAGACCCATGCTCCTGGTGTCGAAATCGAGAGACTCTGCAGAAAGAACCGATCAGTCTTCGCATCGAACGCAGCTACCCCGCTGTACGCACCCCCGTAATACCTTCCGGAGATGGGAAAGAAATCGGCCCCGAAAGATAGAGCGTCCGCTGCTGTTCCTTTCGGATCAATCGCAACACGCAGTACGCCCGAGTGACCGGGGTAGTTCCCAGTTCCGATGGCAGCATTGGACGCGTTACAGGCTACGTAGAGAGCATTCTGCAACGAGCTTCGAGCGATGAACGATCCCTTGAGGGCCTCGTATAACACCTGCTGGCACTCTGGCAGCGGTCGAGCCCATTCGACCGATCCGTCTGTTGGGTCCAACGCGACGATGACTCCCAGCATCGCCGGTACAGCTCCAGGCGTTAGGTCTTGGGCATAGGCGGTGTAAAGCGGGGATCCGACAGCGTAGATCCGATCGTCCTGAGCAGCGTAAGTGAAGCCCTGCGGATAAAAGCCCGGGAGACGATCAGGATTGATGAATTCCCATTCGCCCTCGGGTGCTGGGACCATCTTGAAGGAACGAAGATCAAAGACGTGAAGGATCGCGTGACCGTCAGCAATTGATTTCTGGAGCCATATCAAGCGCTGCCGTTTGGAGTCGAGCGTCCAACCATAAGGGGAAGTAGGAACACCAAATCTGAAGGGGCCTGGCTGACTCTCGCGTACAAACCGCGGAATCTTGCGATCGATCGCGTATTCGGCGATCCGCTCCGTCCCCTCTCTCGTGAATGTGTAATAGAGACGTCCGCGCGCGGAGTCCACATACACCACATTTCCTACGTCGGACACACCGGGGCCAGGCGGTTTCGGGATTTCCCCGACGATGCGCAACTGACCAAGATCACGAACTCCACCCGTCCCCGCCAACGAATCTGCTGGAACGATGATCATGAAAGCCAGCAGGGCTGCTGCGGCAACGCACAGCCTGCGAGGACCCGCCGAAGCGAGGCCGCTGTGCTTGTGCCTTTCGGTGTCTCTCATGCCTCCTACCAATGACTTTGATCGCTCGATGGCCGCCTACATCAAGATCTCACCGACAGCGCTGAAGGTAACGACGAAATCAGTCTGCGTCGTCCACTGACAGGCATTGGCGAGTTTGAAGGCTTGAGTCGTGGTAGCAGTCCCCAACGCTGACCCTGTCGCATGCGCGTAACCCCATCTGTCGATGAAGGAGTAGGTCATGCGTACGAACGCTCCGGTTTGCTGAATGATCACTGATCCGGAGAACGACCCGATTGAAAATGCGCCAGTTGCATTGAATTGGAAACAGCTTGGGGTGTTGTAATTCAGGGACATCGAAGCGGCTGGATTGAAGGCCCCGTTCTTCGCCGTACCGACCCCATAGTCGGATATACCACCGCCACACGTGGTGGAGTCGCCCCCGCTCAGGAACGTCGGAAGCGTGCAGTTCACCTGGAAAGCGATGAGCTCCGCTCCTGATGTTGCCGACGCGTTGCTGGCGAATGCGATAACGAATGCGGACGTTAACGCCACTGCGGCGAACACCTTCTTCATTACTCGCACCGTCCCCATTCCTGGCATCGTTTCGTATCGCTTCCCTTGGGCGCGGCGTACGTCGTGTACGAGCGTGCGGAAGCCGGGGGTGACGTCCCCGGCTCCCGCACACAACGCTCGAACATCAATCCGATGCTTCTCCTGCGTTAGTTCGTGT
>JBASRP010000188.1:0-4298 GCA_049273905.1 Actinomycetota bacterium | reverse complement strand
GATCAGGTGCGCGGCCGCGCCGAGCGGCTCGGCGGCGTCCCCGACGAGCTCTGGGCAACCCGTGCGACAACGGTGCCGTCGGTCCTCGGGGCGATCGATGCCGCGTCGCCGTCGCTCGTCCTCATCGACAGCATCCAGTCGCTCGCGCAACCCGAGGTTCCCGGCGTGCCGGGTTCGATCGGCCAGGTACGCGCCTGCGGCGAGGCGATCGTGCGTGCAACCAAAGACCGTGGCATCACCACGATCCTCGTCGGCCAAGCGACCAAGGACGGCCAGGTCGCCGGACCGCGCACGCTCGAGCATCTCGTCGACGCGGTGCTGTGGTTCGAGGGCGATCCCGGCCGGCCGCTGCGCGTCCTGCGCGCGACCAAGAACCGTTTCGGTCCGGCCCACGAGGTCGGCTGCTTCCAGATGTTCGGTGACGGCCTCCACGAGGTCGCCGACCCATCCCGCATCCTGGTCGGCGAACGGGACGGCGCCATCCCCGGCGTCGCCGTCACGCCGCTGCTCGAGGGGAACCGTCCGCTCCTCGTCGAGATCCAGGCCCTCGCCGGGCCGACGTCGGTCCCGGCACCGCGCCGGGCCGGCTCCGGGATCGACGCGCAGCGCCTCGCGCTCTTGATCGCCGTTCTTGAACGCCGCGGCCGGATGCGGCTCGGTGGCCACGACGTCTTCGTCGGGACGATGGGCGGCGTCCGCGCATCCGAGCCGTCCGCCGACCTCGCGATCTGCCTCGCCGTCGCCTCGGCGTTCCTCGACCGGCCGCTCGGCGACAGGACCATCGCCGTCGGCGAGGTCGGCTTGTCCGGTGAGGTGCGCGACGCGCCCGACCTTCCCCGCCGGCTCGACGAGGCCGCCCGGCTCGGCTTCCGCCACGCGATCGTGCCGGCCGGCCGGAACCTGCCTCGCTCGTCCGATGTAGCATTGCTGCCGGTTCGCGACGTGACAGAGGCACTTCGACACCTCGTACCCGACTCCGATCCCCCACCCCACGCCGTGCGCCGCGCGCATGTCCCAAGAGAAAGATCGCAAGCATGAGGACCGGCTCCGGGCGACCCTCGACCTGGTCGCGCCGGGCCGCGCGCTGCGCGAAGGCCTGGAGCGGATCCTCCGCGCGGAATCCGGCGGCCTGATCGTCCTCGGCGACTCCGCCCTCGACGGCGTCGTCTCCGGCGGCTTCCGGATCGAAGAAGATTTCACGGCTCAGCGCCTGTCCGAGCTCGCGAAGATGGACGGCGCCATCGTCCTCACCGACGACGGCGGCAAGATCGTCCGCGCGAACGTCCACCTGGTCCCCGATCCCTCGATCGCCACCGACGAGAGCGGCACCCGGCACCGGACGGCCGAGCGCGTCGCCCGCCAGACCGGGCATCCGGTGGTCGCCGTCTCGCAGTCGATGCGCGTCGTCACGCTGTACGTCGCTTCTACGAAGCACGTGCTCGAAGACATCGGTGCGATCCTCACGCGCGCCAACCAGGCGCTACAGACGCTCGAGCGCTACAAGCAGAGGTTCGACGAGGTGTCGTCGACGCTATCGTCTCTCGAGGTCGAGGATCTCGCGACGGTGCGCGAGATCGCGAACGTCGTGCAGAGGGTCGAGATGGTCCGGCGCATCGCCGCCGAGATCGAAACGATGGTCACCCAGCTCGGCAGCGAAGGCCGGCTCTTGCGTCTCCAGCTCGACGAGTTGATGGGCGGCGTCGATCAGGAACGGACCTTGCTCGTGCGCGACTACATCAGCCCGCGGCGCCGCCGTGGCGTCGACGCCGTTCTCGCACAGCTCGACGATCTGACGCCGGAAGACCTGCTCGATCCACTCACGCTCGCGCGAACGATGACGCTCGCGACATCGCATGAAGGACTCGAACGCCAGGTGTCGCCGAAGGGATTCCGCTTGTTGTCGAAGATCCCGCGCTTGCCTGCCGGCGTCGTCGATCGAATGGTTGCGCGTTTCGGCACCGTTCAGAAGATCATGACGGCGTCCATCGACGATCTGCTTTCCGTGGAAGGCGTCGGTGCTGCGCGCGCGACGTCGATCAAGGACGGATTGACGCGTCTTGCCGAAACGAGCTTGATAGATCGTTATCTCTGACGTGCGTGAATGCGCTGTGAGCAGCGTGTTCGTGTTGCGAACGAAGCGTTTTCGCGCTATTATCTGTGGTCCCGCTATGGCGAAGCGATCATTTCGTGTCGGAGACAAGGTCGTCTATCCGCATCATGGTGCCGCAACGATCGAGGGCGTCCAGGATCGCGAGATGGAGGGCAACACCCGCAAGTACTACGTGCTGCGGTTGTCGTACGGCGACCTGACACTGATGGTGCCGATGGACGGCGCGGAAGAAGTCGGACTTCGCGGTGTCGTTCCGAAGGACGAGATCGATCAGGTCTGGCAGATCCTCAAGTCCCGCAAGCAGGCGCCGTCGCCGTCGAACTGGAGCCGCCGCTTCAAGAATCACGTGGAGAAGCTGCGCTCGGGCGACATCTATCAGGTGGCCGAGGTCGTCAAGAACCTGACCCTTCGCGATAAGGACAAGGGCCTTTCCGCAGGAGAGAAGCGGATGCTTTCGAAGGCCCGGCAGATCCTGGTCTCCGAGCTGACCTTCGCGCTCAACTCGAACGAGGACAAAGCCGAAGCCATGCTTGACGAGGTTTTGGGCCTTCAGTAGTCACCGGCGGTGACTCGTGAGCGCGGGAGGTCCCGCGCTTTTTGTTTTCACGGCTCCGGTGCGTGCGGAGGCCTCCTCGATGAATCAGACTGGGGGCGGCATGGAGGAGCACTACAGGCGGGGCAGCGTCTTCGTCGAGCTCGTGCGGCTCGTCGTCGTCGCGTTCTGCACGGCCGCCGGTTACCAGATCGCGAAAGGCATCAGCGACCCGGGATCGGGCCGCGTCGTCCTCGGCGCGGTGATGGGCTCGCTCGTCGGCTACGTCCTCGGCGGAGTGCTCGGTCGCGCCGTGTCACGCCTCGTCGGCGTCGCCGAGCGGGGCATCGCGGCGATCCCCGGCGCGGACATGGTCGCCGGGAGCATGGGGGCGGTCGCCGGACTGTTGATCGCCGGACTCATCGCGTGGCCGTTGCTGTTCGTACCGCAACGCGACGTCGCGCTCGCGGTGCTCGGCTTCGTCGTTCTCGTGATGGGGTTCCTCGGATACCAAGCCGGCATCACGAAACGCGAGGACATCCTCCAGCTCTTCGGTCTGTCGTTCCGGACGCGCGCGCCGGACCTGCGCGTGCTCGACACGAGCGCGATCCTCGATCCGCGGCTCCTCGACTGCGTCCGTTCCGGTTTCATCCGCGGCACGTTGCTGGTAGCGCCGTGGGTGCTCGAGGAGGTGCAGGCGATCGCCGACGCCGGCGATCAGGTCCGGCGCAACCGGGGCAAGCGCGGGCTCGAGACACTCTCAACGTTGCGCAGAGAGGGGCTCATCGACATCCGGCCCGTCGAGAAGCTCTACCCCGAGTTCGCGGAGGTCGATGCGAAGGTCGTCGCTCTCGCGCGCGAGCGAGGCGCGTCGATCGTGACCAACGACGTCGCGCTCGGCCGCATCGCCGAGCTGCAAGGGATCGAGGTGCTGTCGCTCAACGCGCTCGCCGAAGTCTTGCGCCAGCCGCTCGCGCCCGGCGAGGAGATCCACGTGCAGATCACGAAGGAAGGCCGCGAGGCGAATCAGGGCGTCGGCTACCTCGACGATGGCTCGATGGTCGTGATCGAAGGCGGCCGGGCGTTGATCGGCAGGAGCATCGACGTCGTCGTGACCAGCGTCGTGCAGACGTCCGGCGGCCGCATGGTCTTCGCGAAGCCGCCGGCAGCCCAGGAGCGGCGCGAGGCGTGACCGCCTGGGCGATCATCGTCGCCGCCGGCGAGGGGATCCGCCTCGGAGCCGGACCGAAGGCCTTCGTGCCGCTCGGCGGCCAGCCGATGCTCGCGCATTCGCTCATCGCGTTCGCGAAGGCGTCCGCGATCGAGGCCATCGTCGTGGCCGCACCGCCGGGCCAGGAGGACGAGACCCGCGCGATCGCCTCCTCGACGGTCCCTGCCGCGCGCGTCGATGTCGTCGCCGGCGCAGGAACGCGCCAAGCGAGCGTGCGGGAAGCGCTTGGCGCGGTCCCCGATCACGTATACAGCGTCGTCGTTCACGACGCGGCCCGGCCGCTCGTGACAGTCGAACTGATCGAGAGCGCGCTCGAAGGCCTCGAGATCGAGATGGCGTCGATCGTCGCCGTGCGGGAACGGGACACGCTGAAGCGCGAGCGCGACGGCCGGGTGCTGGAGACGGTCCCGCGCGCCGGCCTGTGG
>JBASRP010000182.1:0-5864 GCA_049273905.1 Actinomycetota bacterium | reverse complement strand
CGCGCAGGTCTCCGACACCTCGCAGATCGACGGCGTGGTCGCGGAGGTCCTCGCCGCGAACGCCGGCGAGGTCGAGCGATTCCGCGCCGGCGAGGAGAAAGTCTTCGGCTTCCTCATGGGGCAAGTGATGAAGGCCCTCAAGGGCCAGGGGAACCCGGACGCCGTCCGGTCGTCGCTCGCGAAGGCGCTTTCGGCCGGGACATAGCAGGAGACTTTCGCGTAACGGGCACCCGGCGCTACTCTCCAGAGGAGGGGGATCCACTCACGGGGGGTGCGAGATGGCGTTCCGCCGCCGGAAGCGCACAGACGAGCCGAAGCTCGACCAGCTCCTCGATCGCTACCACGCCACGCGGCCACCGTCATCGACGACCTCGGGTGTGGCCACCATCCGCTGCTGGAGCTGCCACAGGCCGAACCTTTACGACGCGCGCCGGAATCCACCCTCGCGCTGCGCGTGGTGCCGGACGGTTCTGTAGCGAAACCGAACTCGCTTGACCTCGCCCCACCGGTGCGTGAGGCTAACCGCGGCCGAAGGGGGGACACGTGAGCACGCAGCTTTCCTACGAACAGTTCTTGGTCGCCGAGGTCCGCCGCCGCGACGACACCGACTACCGATTCAACTACTGGACCTACCTCGGCTGGACCATCCTGACGTTCAGCTATTACGGGCACTACGCAACCTACCGGCTCGTCCAGAGACGCCAGGAGCACGCGCGGCGGCGTCTCGCGTTCATGTCGTACTTCTGGCACACGCTCAACCAGCGAGCGGAGGCGTCGGGCCGTCGCGCCGAGGTCGCCGAGGGACTCGACAACCTGTCGCGGATCTACCAACAGATCGACGCGTACGAGCTTCGCAACAAGCGCGAGCCCGTTCTCTGGATGATCCTGCGCCTCGTCGTCGGTTTCGTCGGTGCCTACGTCAACCACTTCCTCAACAAGGATCTGGTGTTCCTCGACGAGTGGGAGACGAGCTACGCGCAGAACGCCGAGTGGGTGATGCAGAAGCTCGGGATGAACGTGACGGTGCCGAAGCGCTCGCGCCCCGTGCAGAACCGGAGCACCGGCCTGTACATCTTCCTGACGATCATCACGTTCGGCATCTTCTCGATGGTCTGGCGCTACCAAACCATGATGGACGGCAACGGCCACTTCGACGACGACGCCGCGCTAGAGGACGCGTTGCTGCGCGGACTCGGCATCGACCCGGGCGGCGCCCCCACGTGGGGCGGTTCGGTGAGCCCGCCGGGTACGCCGGGGATAGGCGAACCGCCGGCACCGCGGACCGACGAACGGACCGGTCCGATCATCCCTCCCACGGGCCCCTTGACCCCGCCCTAGCGACCGCCCCAGCTGATCGGCGGCGGAGGAGGCGCGCCCGGCGGCCCGGGTGGAGGAGGTGGAGCCGGCCAGGGCCGTTGCTCGCGGGCGGGTTCGTCAGGCCACGGCCGCCGCTTCACCAGAAGGATCATGAAGACAAGGCCGGGGATGATTCCGATCAGCGCGGGGATCAAGGCCGACAGCGCATAAATCCCCGCGTCGAGATCTTTCGCCAGAGCGAGATTGTCGGACGGCCCAAGATCGACTCCGATCAGTCCGACGGTCGACGCCACAGCGACGACCACGATCCCGCCGGCGATGATCCCGAGCGCCACCGCGCCGGCCGTGCGCCGGCGGAACGGCCCCTCGCGCAGCTTGGATCCGACGAACCAAGCGAGGGCGGAAAGCAGCACGATGGCGAGCAACACGCCGGCGGCGTACGCGAGGTAGCTTCCGTCGTCTGGGGACAACGTGATCCCGACGGTGAGGGGCCTCTCGTCGACCGTCCACCCGGCTCCGTTGAAGCAGGCGTCGAAATCGGGTGGTCGCGACGACGTGAACCTGGCGGCGACTGCCGGATGGCACACGAGGAGGTTAAATCCGTCGTAGCCGGCATTGGCCACGACGTCCCGGAGCTCATTCGCGTTGATAGTGAGCTCCCAGTCGTTTCCGGTCCGCTGGATCAGTCTCCGGTCGAGCTGCACCGAGGCGATGCTCTCGTCGAGGTCGTCGGGTTCGGCGAACGCCACCCCTTCGCCGAGGCGGTGCGCGACTGCTTCGGCGACGGAGACGTTCTCCGCCTGGGTGCCGTCGCTGAAGACCTCGATCGCGTCGTCTCCACCGGCGTTGAGGATGATGCTCACGTCCGGCAGGTCGAGGTTCCCGCCGCCGCTCCGTATGACCTCCCGGAAGTCCTTGTATGTGCTGACGGGGTTCGACGTAGGGAAGAAGCACGCGGACATCACGAGGAGGCCCGCCGATGCGATCGCCATCCTCAACCAGCGCATGGCGTGAGGATAGGCCCAATCCCCGGTCGAGGGCGCCGCTGAGCCGGTATCCTTGCGCGCGATGCCCGAGCGAACGAAAGCCGACCCGCGTCACCGCAGCCGCGACGTGACGGAGGGGCCGCAGCGCGCACCTGCGCGCGCGATGCTTCGCGCGGTCGCCTTTTCGGAAGAGGACTTCAACAAGCCCCAGATCGGCGTCGCGTCGTCATGGAACGAGGTGACCCCGTGCAACATCGGGCTCGGAGGGCTCGCGAAGTCGGCTAAGGAAGGCGCCCGCGCCGCCGGCGGTGTTCCCGTCGAATTCACCACGATCGCCGTATCCGACGGCATCGCGATGGGCCACGAGGGGATGCGCGCGTCGCTCGTCAGTCGCGAGGTCATCGCCGACTCGGTCGAGCTCGTCGCGCACGCGGAGCGCTTCGACGCGCTGGTGACGATCGCCGGCTGCGACAAGTCCCTCCCCGGCATGGTGATGGGAGCCGCGCGCCTAAACCTGCCGAGCGTCTTCCTCTACGGCGGCACGATCCTGCCGGGGCAGTATCGCGGCAAGGACGTCACGATCCAAGACGTCTTCGAGGCGGTCGGCGCGCACGCGGCCGGCACGATGACCGACGACGAACTCCTCGAGCTCGAACGCAACGCCTGTCCCGGCGCCGGCTCGTGCGGCGGCATGTTCACAGCCAACACGATGGCGACGGCGCTCGAGGCGCTCGGCGTTTCGCTTCCCGGCAGCGCGAGCCCGCCCGCCGTCGATCCGCGGCGCGACGCCTTCGCGCGCGCGTCGGGCGAGGCGGTGCTTAATCTTCTTGAACAAGGGATCACGCCGCGCGACATCATCACCAAGCCGGCACTCGAGAACGCGATCGCCGTCGTCGTCGCGTGCGGCGGATCGACCAACGCCGTCCTGCACTTGCTCGCGATCGCCAACGAGGTCGGCGCCGAGCTTTCGATCGACGACTTCGATCGCATCGCGCGCCGCACGCCGATCATCGCGGACATGAAGCCGTGGGGCCGGTTCGTGATGCTCGACGTCGATCGCGCGGGCGGTGTTCCGGCGATCATGCGTGAGATGCTCGACGCCGGGCTCCTCGACGGCGACGCGCTGACCGCGACCGGGAAGACGGTGGCCGAGAACCTCGAGGGTGCCGGCGTTCCGACGAACCGCGACGTCGTTCACTCGCTCGACGACCCGATCTCCCCGGTCGGCGGCTTCGCGATCCTTCGCGGGTCACTGGCGCCCGACGGCTGCGTCGCGAAGATCTCGGGCTTCTACGGAGAGACGTTCAAAGGCCCGGCCCGCGTCTTCGACCGCGAGGAAGACGCTTTCGACGCGGTTATCCAGAAGCGCATCAATCCGGGCGACGTGATCGTGATCCGCTACGAAGGTCCGCGCGGAGGACCCGGCATGCGCGAGATGCTCGCGGTCACGAGCGCCGTCAACGGCGCCGGCCTCGGCGATGACGTGTGCCTCATCACGGACGGGCGCTTCTCCGGCGCGACACACGGCAACATGGTCGCCCACATCGCGCCCGAGGCAACCGACGGCGGGCCTATTGCGCTCGTCCGCGAGGGCGATCCGATCGTGCTCGACATACCGAACCGCCGCCTCGACGTCGACGTGCCGGACGACGAGCTTGCCTCGCGACTGAAGGGTTGGTCGCCTCCGCCGCCGCGTTACACGAAGGGCGCGCTTGCGAAATACGCCCGCTTGGTTTCGAGCGCGAGCCGCGGCGCCGTCTGCGGTTGAGTACACGCTCAACCTGCGTGCCGGACATGTCGGCTCCGTTCGAAAAAAGCGAATACCTATTGCGCGAATGGCGTAGATCAGGCGTTCCGAGTCGTTGTGGACAACGGCGACGTTCCTTACCATCCGCGGAAACATGGCGCTCTACACATCACCGCGTGCGACGAAGCCTGCGAGCCCAGAGCTCGCAGCCGCTCTCGAGAGCCATAGCTGGTACCACACGATCGATCTGCCGGACGACGTCGTCACGCCCGGCTACTACGACCTCCGCAACGTCGTCGAGAAGTTCCCTTGGCCCGACCTGACGGGCAAGCGTTGCCTCGACGTCGGGACCTTCGACGGCTTCCTCGCATTCGAGATGGAGAAGCGCGGCGCGTCCGAGGTCGTCGCGATCGACGTCGACAACTACGCCGATCTGGATTGGCCCGCGCGCACGCGCGCGTTCGCCGCGACGCAGCTCGAGAAAGAGATCGGCGCCGAGCGCGGCCGCGGCTTCCGGATCGCGAAGGAGGCGCGAGGCTCGAACGTCCAGCGCGTCCCGCTGAACGTGTACGACCTCTCGCCCGAACGCGTCGGCACGTTCGACTTCGTCGTCTGCGGGAGCATCCTGACGCATCTGCAGAACCCGATCCGTGCGCTCGAGGCGATCCGGAGCGTGTGCAGCGGCCAGCTCCTCGCGACCGAGGGGATCGATCTGTGGCTCACGATCCGCCACCCGCGCCGGCCGCTGCTCGATCTCGTCGGAACGCAGGACCAGTGGTACGCGCCCAACGCCGCCGGGTTGAAGCGGTTGGTCGACGTGGCCGGCTTCGCGATCGACGACGCGACGCGGCCCTACTCGATCGGGATGGGCCCAGGTTTCAAGGAGAACGTCGGTTTTCGCGGCCTGGTGCGCCGGATCCGGAACGTTGGGTTGCGCCGGGCGTCGCACAACATCAGCCGGCTGTTCCTGCAGAAGCTGACCACGGGTCGCTCCGGCCCACCGCACATCGCGATCTTGGCCCACCCCGAGGTCTAAGGGCTTCCTAAAGGCCCCGTAACCAGCGCAAAGCGGAACCGCCGTGGCCCCGCTCAGGGGAGGAACAAGCGGGCAGGCAGCGAATCTCTCCCGGTGATGCGAGGGCCCACCTTCTCGAACCGCGTCCCGACCCGCCGAGCGACCCTCGGGCTCGTCGCTGCTGTGGCGACGTTCACGGCTGCCGTGCTGTCCGCGGTCTCCCCGGCCGCGGGAGGCTTCCTGATGCTATCGCTGCGGCCGAATGCCATCCCCGTTGCCAGCAGCTCGGCGACCTTCTCCGCGGAGGCGCAGGCTCTAGACGACGGCGGCATCACGTTCTTCCCGAACGCAAAGCTTCAGTGCTCGACAGCGATCGCGGGACCCATCGGCTGCGGCCAGCTCTTGGAGCCTGAGGTGGCGTCTGCGCCGGACGGGACGATCTATGTCACGGCGCAAGAGGGTGTGCCCGCCGGGGTCGACCTCTGGCGGCGCGATCCAGGCTCGCGCGATTACGTCCACATCAGCAAGCCCGATCGCAACGATCCGCTCACCGAGAATTCGGGGCTCGCTCTCGGGGGCGGCGACAACGATCTGGCCGTGACGACGGACGGCCGTCTGCTCGTCGCATCACTGAGTCTCGTTTCTGCGCCGGTGTCTTACAGCACCGATCGCGGCAAGACATTCACGAAGGTCGAGTTCGCGAACGGTCTCGTAAACGTCGATCGGATGTGGCTCACGACCGTCGGACCCAAGACGGTCTACTACGCGTACCACGACAACGAAGCTCAGCAGATCTGGC
>JBASRP010000164.1:0-3418 GCA_049273905.1 Actinomycetota bacterium | reverse complement strand
GTCGTCGTCGAGGGCGGGCGGACGGCGACCGGGATCGACGCGATCGAGTGGGCCCGGCGCGCGACCGGCGACCACGGCGCCGGCGAGATCATGCTGACGAGCATGGACCGCGACGGGACGAAAGACGGCTACGACCTCGCCCTGACGCGTGCGGTGTCGGACGCGGTCGAGGTTCCGCTGATCGCGAGCGGCGGCGCGGGAACGCCCGCGCACTTCGCCGAGGCCCTGACCGACGGCGCGGCCGACGCGGCCTTGGCAGCCAGCGTCTTCCACTTCGGCGAGATGCGAATCGCGGACGTCAAGACCCACTGCGCGCAGCGCGGGATCCCGATGCGATGACGACGACCGGCGTCGATCCGTACCTCGCATTCGTCGGCTTCTACGACGAGTGGACGAAGGACGTCACCGGCGACGTCGACTTCTACGTTCGGCGCGCGTTGCAGGTGCCGGGCCCGGTCATCGAGCTCGGCGTCGGGACCGGCCGCATCGCGGTGCCGACGGCTGTTGCAGGCCAGAAGGTCATGGGCGTCGACCTCTCGGCGGCGATGATCGCCGAGGCCCGGCGCCGCGCGGCCGAGGCCGGCGTCTCGCACATGATCGCGTTCGCCGAGGCCGACATGAGAACGTTCGTCGCGGAGTCGCAGGTGCACCTCGTGACGATCCCGTTCCGGTCCTTCCTGCACATGGAGACACCGCAGGAGCAGCTGACATGCCTCGCGAGCGTCTACCGGTCGCTCCTCCCTGGCGGCCATCTCATCCTCAACATGTTCGTGCCCGACCCCGCGTACATCGTGAGCCAGGACCGCAAGCGGAACCTTCACTCGGAGTTCATCGACGAGCGCGGGCGCCGCTGCGAGATCTGGGTCGTCCCCGAGTACGAGATCACGACGCAAGAGATCACGATCAACGCAACCGTCGAGGCGTACGAGGGCCGGAAGCTCGTCGACACGACGGAGGCACACTTGCGCGTCCGCATGATCCACCGCTTCGAGATGGAACACTTGCTGTCGCGCTCGGGCTTCGAGATCGAGGACCTCTACGGCGACTTCGACGAGCGTCCCCTCACGGAGGGCTGCGTCGAGATGATCTGGGTGGCGCGGAAGGCATGACCGCCGACCTCTCTGCCCTGCGCTGGGACGACAAAGGCCTGATCCCCGCGATAGTGCAGCAGCACGACACGGGCGAGGTGTTGATGGTCGCCTGGATGAACCAGGAGTCCCTGCGTAAGACCCTCGACACTAGTGAGACCTGGTTCTGGAGCCGGTCCCGCCAAGAGCTGTGGCACAAGGGCGCGACGAGCGGGAACACGCAACGCGTGACCGAGGTCCGCTTCGACTGCGATGCCGACACGCTGCTCGTCTTGGTCGACGCGGCCGGGCCGGCTTGCCACACGGGGGAGCGGACCTGCTTCTTCCGCGTGCTGGGCAAGGATGAAGTGACCAGGCTGTAGCTCGGCACTACACTCGCCGAGGGGATGCAGCCGGACACTCTTTTCGCACGCGGGCCCGAGGGCCAGATCGCTTATCAAGTCTTCGGCGACGGCCCAGATCTGCTGTTCCTGCCGCCGTGGTTGTGGAGCATCGAGCTCATGTGGGATGAGCCGCGCATCGAGCGCTTCCTGAACCGACTCGCGACTTTCAGTCGAGTGATCATGTGCGACAAACGTGGGATGGGAAGCTCCGATTCCGTCCCGCTCGGCGCTCTGCCCACGCTCGAGGAGTGGACGGACGATATCGGCGTCGTTCTCGATGCGGCTGGCAGTGAGCGTCCCGCCATCGTGGCGAACGCCGACGGCGCGCCTATGGCTTTGATCTACGCAGCGGCGCATCCGGAGCGCACGACGAGCATAACCGTCATCGACGGGTATGCCTGCACCATGCGGCACGACGACTATCCTCCCGGACTTCCGCCACGCCTCCGGCAGGCAGCGATCGAGACGGTGACGAGAGACATACACGGCTGGGCGAATGCGTACGCGCCGAGCCTTATCGATGATCACGCGTTCGTGCGCTGGTTCGGCCGCTTCATGCGACTCGCTGCTTCGCCGGCGTTCCTCGAGCGGATGTATCCGTCCGGGTTCGATTGGGACGTGCGTGCCGCTCTCCCGGCGATCCGTGTCCCGACGCTCGTGATCCACCATAGTGAGAACCGTTATTTCCGCGCGGCCCACGGCCGCTATCTCGCAGAGCACATCGCTGATGCGAGGCTCGTCGAGCTTCCCGGCCGTGACTCCTCGTTCTACGCGCAGGATCACGATCCGGTCCTCAACGAGATCCAGGGCTTCGTCACCGGCGTCCGAGGTGAGGTCGACCTCGATCGCGTGTTGGCGACCGTAATGTTCACGGATCTCGTGTCCTCGACCGAGCACGCGGCCGCGCTCGGGGATCGCCGCTGGCGCGAGGTGCTCGACGCGCACGATCGCTTGACCGCGCGGTACGTCGACCACTTCCGTGGCCGGCTCGTGAAAACAACCGGCGACGGGGTCCTCGCTACGTTCGACGGGCCGGCGCGCGCGATCCGCTGCGCGCTGGCAGTATCTGACGAGATGAGCCGCGTCAACGGCGTCGACGTGCGCTCCGGACTGCACACAGGGGAGGTCGAACTTCGCGGAGAGGACGTCGGTGGTATGGGCGTCCACATCGCCGCACGCGTCATGGGCGAGGCGGGACCTTCCGAAGTGATCGTGTCGAGCACCGTGAAGGACCTTGTCGTCGGCTCGGGGATCGAGTTCGACGACCGCGGCCGATACGCTCTGAAAGGCGTCCCGGGCGAATGGCGGCTGTTCGCCGTTAAGTCCTGAACACCGCACGACCCTCGTCTAGACTGCCTGGCACCGTGGCCGCCCCTGAGTACGCGCCGAGCCGGGACGAGTTCCTCCGCCTCGCGAAGGACCACACGCTCGTGCCGGTCTGGCGCGAAGTCCTCGGCGACCTCGAGACGCCGGTCGGCGCCTATCGCAAGCTCGGCAGCGAGCCGAACTCGTTCCTGTTGGAGTCCGTCGAGCACGGCGAACGCTGGGGCCGGTACTCGTTCATCGGCATCGAGCCGTTCCTCATCATGACGAGCAAGGACGGCGTCGTCTCGTACGAGGGCGAGCCGCCCGCCGCTGTGAAGGACGCGTCGGATCCCCTTGTTGCCGTTCAGCGCGCGCTCGCCGCGTACAGCGCGCCGGCGTTGCCGGGACTGCCGCCTCTGCACGGCGGGGCCGTCGGGTACATCGGATACGACGCCGTGCGCTACGTCGAGAAGCTGCCGCAGACCACGACCGACGACCTCGGGATGCCGGAGCTGTGGCTCCTGTTCATCGGGAAGCTCCTGGTGTTCGATCACCTGCGTCAGCGGCTCAGCGTGATCTCGAACGTCGCGATCGGCGACGACCCGGCGCGGCAGTACGACGAGGCGGTCGAGGGCGCCGAGG
>JBASRP010000159.1:0-2831 GCA_049273905.1 Actinomycetota bacterium | reverse complement strand
TCCCTGCTCGGCGCCGGCCGGTGCTTCCGCCGGCGCGGCGGGCTCGGGCGCAGGCGGGGGCGCGGCTGCCTTGGCCTTCGCTTCCTCGCTCACCTGCGTTTCGCTCTTGATGTCGACACGCCAGCCGGTCAGCCGCGCGGCGAGCCGCGCGTTCTGGCCTTCCTTCCCGATCGCGAGCGAGAGCTGGTAGTCGGGCACGATCACGAGAGCCGTCTTCTCGACCTCGTTGATACGAACCTCCTTGACCTTCGCCGGCGACAAGGCGTTTGCGACGAACCCGGCGGCCTCGTCCGACCACGGGATGATGTCGATCTTCTCGCCGCGCAGCTCGTTGACGACCATGCGCACGCGCGAGCCTTTCGCGCCGACGCACGCGCCCACCGGATCCACGCCGGGCTCGTTCGAGGACACCGCGAGCTTCGTGCGGTGACCGGCCTCGCGCGCGATGGCGTGGATCTCGACGATGCCCTCCGCGATCTCCGGAACCTCGAGCGCGAACAGCGCCTTCACTAGACCGGGGTGCGAACGCGACACGACGATCGACGGGCCCTTCGCTGTCTTGCGGACGTCGACGATGTAGGCCTTCAGCCGCGCGCCGTGCTCGTAGCGCTCGGACGGGACCTGTTCGGCCGGCGGTAGCAGCGCCTCGACCTTGCCGAGGTCCAGCAGCGTGTAGCGCGAGTCCGACTGCTGCACGATGCCGGTGACGATGTCGCCGGTGCGGCCGGCGTACTCTCCGAACGTCATCTCGCGCTCGGCCTCGCGGATCTTCTGCAGGATGACCTGCTTGGCGGTCTGCGCGCCGATGCGGCCGAACTCCTGGACGTCCACCTGCTTCTCGTTGACGTATCCGCCGTCGGGGTCGCGCAGTGGGTTGCCCTCTTCGTCGAGATCGAAGACGAACATCGTCACCAGACCGCTCTCGGCATCGATGATCGAGCGCGCGCCCTGCTCCTCGGACAACGATTTCCGGTACGCGGCGGCCAGAGCCTCTTCGAGGCCCAGGCGCAGCGACTCGAACGGGACGCCCTTCTCCCGCTCGATCAGTTTCAAGCTTTCGATATCAATTCGTTCCATCTGTCCTCACCACGGCAGCACGATCTTCGCGTTCGCGATCTCCGCCAGCGGCGTTTCGACCGGACCGTTGTCGGTCGTCACGCGCACGCGGTCGTCTCCCACGTCCTCCAGCGTTCCTTCGTGCTGGCTCTGCGCCAGCACGATCCGTACCCGGCGTCCCAGCGCCCGGCGGAAATCCGCCGGCGTCCGCAACGGCCGGTCCAAACCCGGCGAGGTCACCTCGAGCGTGTACCGGCCCACGATCGGGTCGTCCGCGTCGAGCATGCGCGAGACCTCGGTGCTCACCCGCGCGCATGTATCGAGGTCGATGCCTCCCTCACGGTCGGCGATCACCCGAACGAGCTGCGTGCGGCCGCGCTTCACGGCCAGCTCCACCAACTCGGCGCCGTGCCGCGCGAGCACCGGTTCTACGAGAGACCGGACGCGTTCGCGGAGCGCCTCCGCGTCCCGGTCCCGTTTTGCGGGGTCCCGCTCACCTCTGGCCTCGGGTTTCGTCCGGCCCGGATAGCGCGTCCGGTCCGCCATGACGACCCCCTCGGCCCAAATAAAAAGCCGGCGGTCGCCGACTTCGCTCAGGCCACTAACCGATTCGGAGCCGAATTATAGCACTCCGGCCGCTGCGGGCCGGGCGTTCAGTACGCGACGGCCCAGGTCGCGCGCTCGGTCGCGGGCTGTCCGCAGACGAGGCAGGCGCCGCCGGGATCCGCAGGATCGAGCGGCAGGAACCGGATCGTTGCCTTGGTGTCGGCCTTCACTTTGTCCTCGCAGCCGCGCTCGCCGCACCAGCCGCCCTCGAGGAAGCCGCCGGGCTCCTTGAGGAGCGCCTTGAACTCGTCGTAGTCCTTCGGCGTGAAGGTGTGCTCGTCGCGGAACGCGGCCGCTTGGTCGTAGAGCGCGGTTTGGATCTCGTCGAGCGTCACGACAACGGTCGTGGGCACGGCGGCCTCGGCGACGGGCATCTTGTTGCCGTTATCGCGACGGGCGAGGGTCACCTGGCCGGCCGCGACGTCCTTGGGCCCGATCTCGATCCGGATGGGCACGCCCTTCAGTTCCCATTCGTTGTACTTGTAGCCGGGTCGGAACCCTTCCCGGTCGTCGACCTTCACGCGCACATCGCCGAGCTTCTCGACGAGGCGCCGTGTCGCGTCCAAGACTGTCGTCTTGTCGTCGTCGGACTTGTAGATCGGAACGATCACGACCTGCACCGGCGCGAGTAGGGGCGGCAGGCGCAGCCCGCGATCGTCGCCGTGCGTCATGATCACGCCGCCGACGAGCCGGGTACTGACGCCCCAAGACGTCGCCTCGGCGAACTGCTCGGTGTTGTCGCGCCCGAGGAACTTCACGCCGTACGCCTTCGCGAAATTCTGGCCGAGGTAGTGCGACGTGCCGGCCTGCAGCGCCTTACGGTCGCGCATCAAGCCTTCCATCGTCATCGTTTCAACGGCGCCGGGGAACCGCTCGGCCTCGCTCTTGCGGCCGACCAACACCGGCATGCCGAGAACCTTCTCGGCGGCGTCCTTGTAGACCTCGAACAGGATGCGCCGCGCCTCCGCGACCGCCTCGTCGGCCGTCTCGTGCGCGGTGTGGCCTTCCTGCCACAGGAACTCTGTCGTGCGGAGGAAGACTCGCGGGCGCAGTTCCCACCGCACGACGTTGCACCATTGGTTGTAGAGCAGCGGCAGGTCGCGGTACGACTGCACCCACTTCGCGTACGTCGCCCAGATGATCGTCTCCGAGGTCGGGCGCACGACGAG
>JBASRP010000080.1:0-3311 GCA_049273905.1 Actinomycetota bacterium | reverse complement strand
CTCCTGCAGCGCGTACGCCGCGCCGTAGGCCTCGAGCGCCCACACCTCCATCTCGCCGAAGCGCTGGCCGCCGAACTGCGCCTTCCCACCGAGCGGCTGCTGCGTGATCATCGAGTACGGGCCCGTCGACCGCGCGTGGATCTTGTCGTCGACGAGGTGCAGCAGCTTCATGATGTAGACGTAGCCGACGGTGACCGGCACATCGAACGGCTCGCCGGAGCGCCCGTCGAGGAGCCGCGCCTTGCCGCCGGCGCTGAGCAGCCGCATCCCGTCGGCGTTCGTCCGCGCGTTCGCCAGCAGGTCGTCGATCTCGCGCTCGCGAGCGCCATCGAACACCGGCGACGCGAGGGGGATCGGACCTTCGACGCTGCGCTTGTCGGAACTCCAGCCGACGCTCTTCAGCCACTCGGGCTCGACCGGGAACTCCCAGCCGACCTTCGCCGGCCAGCCGAGGTGCGCCTCGAGGATCTGACCAAGGTTCATGCGGCTCGGCACGCCGAGCGGGTTCAGGACGATATCGACCGGCGTCCCGTCCTCGAGGAACGGCATGTCCTCGATCGGCAGGATCTTGGCGATGACGCCCTTGTTGCCGTGACGCCCGGCGAGCTTGTCACCTTCGGCGATCTTGCGCTTCTGCGCGACGTACACGCGGACGAGCTCGTTCACGCCGGGCGACAGCTCGTCGCCGGCCTCGCGCGCGAACTTGCGGACGCCGATGACCTTGCCGGTCTCGCCGTGCGGGACCTTCAGCGACGTGTCGCGAACCTCGCGCGCCTTCTCACCGAAGATCGCGCGCAGCAGGCGCTCCTCCGGCGTCAGCTCGGTCTCGCCCTTCGGCGTCACCTTGCCGACGAGGACGTCGCCCGGGTTGACCTCGGCGCCGATGCGCACGATGCCTTCCTCGTCGAGGTCCTTGAGGACCTCGTCGGCGACGTTCGGGATATCGCGGGTGATCTCTTCCGCGCCGAGCTTCGTGTCGCGCGCGTCGACCTCGTGCTCCTCGATGTGGATCGAGGTCAGCACGTCTTCCTTCACGATGCGCTCCGAGAGCACGATCGCGTCCTCGTAGTTGTGGCCCTCCCACGGCATGAACGCCACGAGGAGGTTCTTGCCGAGCGCCAGCTCGCCCTCGTCGGTCGACGGACCGTCCGCGAGGACCTGCCCCTTCTCAACCTTCGTGCCTTCGGTGACGATCGGCTTCTGGGTCAGGCACGTGCCCTGGTTCGAGCGACTGAACTTCTGCAGCCGGTAGACGCGGCGCGAGTTGTCGTCGTGGCGCACGACCACGTGGTCGGCGTCGACGTCCTCGACCTCACCGTCACGCTCGGCCACGACGAGGTCGCCCGCGTCGACCGCCGTGCGGTACTCGAGGCCGGTCCCGACGAGCGGCGCCTCGGTGCGCACGAGCGGCACCGCCTGGCGCTGCATGTTCGAACCCATCAGCGCGCGGTTGGCGTCGTCGTGCTCGAGGAACGGGATCAGAGCGGTCGCGACCGACACGATCTGGTGCGGCGCGACGTCCATGTAGTCGACCTCGTCGGCCGGGATGTACTCGACCTCGCCGCCCTTGCGGCGCACGAGCACCTTGTCCTCGGTGAAATTGCCCTTGGGGTCGATCGGCGTGTTCGCCTGGGCGATAACGTGCTTGTCCTCTTCGTCGGCCGTGAGGTAATCGATCTGCTCCGTCGCGCGCCCCTTCGTGACCTTGCGGTACGGCGTCTCGACGAAACCGAACGGGTTCACGCGCGCGAACGTCGAGAGGGAACCGATGAGACCGATGTTCGGCCCTTCCGGCGTCTCGATCGGACACATGCGGCCGTAGTGCGAGGGGTGCACGTCGCGGACCTCGAACCCGGCGCGCTCGCGCGACAGACCGCCCGGCCCGAGGGCCGAGAGGCGGCGCTTGTGCGTGAGGCCGGCGAGCGGGTTCGTCTGGTCCATGAACTGCGACAGCTGCGACGTCCCGAAGAACTCCTTGATCGCCGCAACGACGGGGCGGATGTTGATCAGCGTCTGCGGGGTGATCGCTTCGACGTCCTGCGTCGTCATGCGCTCGCGCACGACACGCTCCATGCGCGACAGGCCGATCCGCACCTGGTTCTGGATCAGCTCGCCGACGGAGCGGAGGCGACGGTTGCCGAAGTGGTCGATGTCGTCCTCGAAGTAGCCCTCCTCGCCGGCGTGCAGCTTCACGAGGTACTGGACCGTCGCGACGATGTCTTCCTTCGTCAGCACGGTCGTCGAGGGGTCGATCGAGAGGCTGAGCTTCTTGTTGACCTTGTAGCGGCCCACGCGCGCGAGGTCGTAGCGCTTCGAGTTGAAGAACAGACCCTCGAGCAGCCCGCGTGCGGAGTCGACCGTCGGAGGCTCGCCCGGACGGAGCTTGCGATAGATGTCGAGCAGCGCGTCGTCGGCCGTCGCGAGGTGGTCCTTCTCGAGCGTCAGCCGGATCGACTCAGCGCCGCCGAACATCCCGACGATGTCCTCTTCGGAGTAGCCGAGAGCCTTCAGCAGGACGGTGACGTTCTGCCGGCGCTTGCGGTCGACGCGGACGCCGACCAGGTCGCGCTTGTCGACTTCGAACTCGAGCCACGCGCCGCGGCCCGGGATGACCTTGCAGCTGAAGAGTTCCTTGTCGGTCGTCTTGTCGAGCTCGCGCGCGAAGTAGACGCCGGGGGAACGGACGAGCTGCGAGACAACCACGCGCTCGGTTCCGTTGATGATGAACGTGCCCTTGTTCGTCATGAGCGGGAAATCGCCCATGAAGACGGTCTGGGCCTTGATCTCTCCCGTCGCCGTGTTGTGGAACTCGGCCTGAACGAACAGCGGCGCCGAGTAGGTCATGTCCTTGTCGTGACACTCTTCGACGTTGTACTTGGGGTCCTCGAAACGGTGGTCCTTGAAGTAGAGCTTCATGACCCCCTGGTAGTCCTCGATCGGCGAGATCTCGGCGAACGTCTCACGAAGGCCGTCGGCGAGGAGCCAATCGAAAGACTCGCGCTGGATCGCGATGAGGTCTGGCAGAGGGAGTGACTCGGGGATCTTGGCGAAAGACAGGCGCTCAGGAATGGCTGTAGGCAAAGCTCTTCCCCCTCCTCAGATCGAGGACGCAGAACTCAGGACGTGCGGAAAGGTGGGTCACCCCAGGTGAGAGAACGCGAAAGAGCAGGGTAGCATTCCCGCTTCCCTGCGGTCAAGCAGCGGACACCCTGCTCAGATATGAGAACAAACCTGAGCCGAGGGTAGGGCGGGGCGGGACAACTGTCAAGACCGTAGTTGCGAACCTGCTGGTCAGACAGGGTGGTCGGGCC
>JBASRP010000138.1:10000-20560 GCA_049273905.1 Actinomycetota bacterium | reverse complement strand
GGCCGTACGTCGCGCGGAACGCGTCGACGTCGAGATGGAGGACGTCGTCGAGGAGCTGCGCCTCGAAGCGCTCGCCGTCGTCCCGCATGTCGAACGACGTCGACCACACCGACCGGCCCTCGCGGTCGAAGATCTGCACGACGTCGTGGACCGCGAACCGCGGACTTGTCGCCATGTCCCGGTAGGTGGGAGCGCGACCGCCGGGGCGCCGAGGCGGCGGCCACTCCCTGTCCGGAACGTCTCGAGGCTGTGGGTCGACATCCGAGAGCGTCCGGGAGACGCGGTAGTGAGCGTACGCAGGGTCCGGCGCCACGCCGAGAGTATGACACCGCCCGATCCGCGGGCGATCGCGGTTCAGCTGCGGTACGTGGGTCCGGGGGCGATGAGAGGCACCGCGAGGCTCACATGAGAAACGGTGTAGAGCTGGCCCACTTCAGGATCGGGGATCCCCCAAACGGCCTCGGAGCCGGCGAGGACGAGTTGGAGACGATGGCCCGCCGCAACCACATAATCGACCGGACGCAACCTGATCGACACCGGCATCTCGCTCTCGAGGTCGTGAGCGCTCCCCGGGTCGCTCGCGTATCGCAGATCCAACAACCCCAGCGTGATGATCGAGGCGTTCCCGGAGGGATCGATGTCGAGAAGCGTGGCGTCGAGCTGTCCGCGCACGCCGGTCACGGTGACGGACACGTTGACGGCGCTCGGCCCGACGATTCGACCCGCCTTCCCGAACCCCGGTGTCTCCCAAAGGGCGAAACCAGGAAGCGCCGTTCCGCCCGCAAGGTTCTTGAAGAGCTTGCTCGTTTCGGTCCCGCTGTTGACGAACGTTCCTTCCTCGGCGAACCGCCATACCGCGCGTGGAGCCTTGGGCAGGGACGTGCGCCATTTGTCGTCGGACCCTTGGGTCAGGATCCTCGGGAACGCGTTGAGAGCGCGCCGCGAAGCACCCTTCAGGTAGACGGCGAGGAACGCGTCGAGATATTTCGCGGTGTTGACCGGCGGTGTCGCGTAGGAGGGCGGGCTGTCGAACACGTCGGTGTGGTTCCACCGCCCGAGAAGCGCGCGCTTGTGGATCGAGTCGGGGATCGCGTTCCAGAAGCGCCAGAACTGATCGGGTTTGGTGTTGCTGTCGCGCCATCCGTGTTGCAACAGGACCGCCGCGCGCACGCGCGACGCGCGCAACGACCAGTCGCGCTCGCGCCAGAATGCCCCGTAGGAGGGCTCGAGGACGTGTCCCCGGTAGTTGTGATCGATCGCGTCGCAGATTCGCGCCCGGTCCTGGATGTTGCGGATGTTGCCGCTGGGCACGCGCCCGAGATCGGTGGCCGGCGTGCGGGACAGGACGAAGTCGAAGAGGTCCGGCGTGCCGATCGGATACCCGGTGTCCTCGGGGCCGACATCGTCGTCCGTCGAGTTGTGACTGACGGCGGCCTCGTAGTTGTAGTGGTACCAACTCGATACAGGCTCCTGCGGAACGATCGCGGCGAGGTGTTTCGGCGCGAGCGTCGCCGTCTCGAGCTGGATCGCGCCGTCGTACGACGTACCAATCATCCCGACCTTGCCGGTCGACCACGGCCGCGTCCCGAGCCACTCGACGACGGCGGCGCCGGCGGCCGCTTCCTGCGCGCCTCCGTAGTCCCAGCAGCCGTCGGATTGCCCGGTCCCCAGGAGGTCCGCGTAGGCGCGGGCGTACCCCTTCGGCAGGTAGCGGTTCGCGTAGACGTCGGTAGTCGCCGACCCGTCGAACCCGGGCGGCACGGCGCGGCCGTACAGATATCGGTACGGAGACATCGACAGGAGAACGGGGACGCGACCCTTCACGGGACGCCAGTATTCGACGTAGATCGCGCCGTACGGCGATCGCACGTAGGCGCGCTCGTTCACGTACCCGGCGTACGGGTCGGCTTGGGCGGCGCCGCCCGGCCGCACGGCCGCGAGCGCCGTCAGCGCGAGCGCAACAAGAAGAAGAACCCCGCGTTTCCGCATCCCGTCACAGGGTTCGCCGGAGGGGCCGTCGTTCCTCCCGGACCGCGTGTTGCCGCGAGACGAGCGCCGGAGAATACTCCCAACCGGCCCCCGAGACCGAAAGGTGCGTTCCCATGTCGATCCTGAACCTGACCGACGAGCAGAAAGCGATCATCGAGGCGGTGCGCGAGTTCGTCGAGCGCGAAGTCATCCCCGTCGCCGACGAGATGGAGCACAACGACGAGTACCCCGAGAAGATCGTTGAGCAGATGAAGGAGATGGGCCTCTTCGGGATGATGGTTCCCGAGGAGTACGGAGGCCTCGGGCTGCCGCTCACGACCTACGCGCTGGTGATCGTCGAGCTCGCGCGCGGCTGGATGAGCCTGTCGGGGATCCTCAACACGCACACGATGGGCACCTGGTTCATCAAGACGTTCGGGACCGAAGAGCAGAAGCAGCGGTTCCTGCCGCAAATGGTCACCGGCAATCCGCGCGCGGCGCTGCTGATGAGCGAGCCGCACGCCGGCTCCGACGTGCAGGCGATCAAAACCAAAGCCGTTCGCGACGGCGACGACTACGTGATCAACGGCCAGAAGATGTGGGTCACGAATGGACTGCGCGCCGGCATCTGCATGACGCTGACGAAGACGAACACCGAAGCGGATCCGCCGTACAAGGGCATGTCCATGTTCATCGTCGAGAAAGAGCCGGGCGCCGAGCGCTCCGGCGGCGTGATCGTCGGCAAGAACATCCCGAAGCTCGGGTACAAGGGCGTTGAGACGGTCGAGCTCGCCTTCGACGATCACCGGCTGCCGGCCGCGAACCTGCTCGGCGGGGAAGAGGGTCAGGGCTTCATCCACAACATGGGCGCGATCGAGGTCGGCCGCGTGAACGTCGCGGCGCGCGCCGTCGGCGTCGCGCAACGCGCGTTCGAGGAAGCGATCCGCTACGCGCAAGGGCGTTACACGTTCGGAAAGCCGATCGCGGAACACCAGGCGATCCAGTTCAAGCTTGCCGACATGGCGACCCAGATCGAGGCCGCGCGCATGCTGATGGTGAACGCTGCCGTGAAGAAGGACGCTGGCGAACGGACCGACCTCGAAGCCGGGATGGCGAAGCTGTTCGCGTCGGAGATGTGCATGCAGGTGTGCACGGAGGCCGTCCGCATCCACGGCGGCTACGGCTACTCGAAGGAGTACACGGTCGAGCGCCTCTTCCGCGACGCGCCCTTCTTCCTCATCGGCGAGGGGACCAGCGAGATCCAGAAGCGCGTGATCGGACGCCAGCTGCTCGATCGCTACAAGGTCGAGGGCTAACGGGAGTGGTCGATCCGCTCGACGCGCTCGAGGCAGAGACCCTGCGGACCGGCGACTTCCTCGCCGGATTGTCGGCGGAGGACTGGCAGCGTCCGACGAGGTGTTTGCCGCTCAACGTGCGCGAACTCGCGGTGCACACGCTGCGCGGCGCGTATCGGATCCTCGACACGCTCGCGGCGGACCCGCGCGAGGGCGAACCGGAGAAGGACGCGATCACGTACTGGGGCTACGACGTCGCCGAGGTGGGGAAGGGCGTGGTCGAGCGGGCGCAGGCGGAATCCGGAGAACGCGCGCCCGACGCGGACATCACCGGCGAGTGGCGTGCGACGTGGCCCGAGGCGATCGTCGCCGCTCGCGCCGCGGCGGAGGACGATCCCCTCGTTCCCGCGGTCCCCGGCACGATCCGGCTCCGCGAGTTCCTGAAGACCCGCTGTATCGAGGTCGGCATCCACACGATGGATCTTCGCGACGCGTTGGGTCTCGATCCTGATCCGTCGCCGGAGTGTCTCGAGGCGGTGGGCGACGTCTTGCGCGGGCTGCTCGGCGCCGACCTCCGTCCGCTGGGCATGGACGACGTTCGGTTCGCGCTCGCCGGCACCGGACGCGGCGCGTTGACCGCAGCCGAGCGCGCGATGCTCGGCCCCCTTGCGGATTCGTTCCCGTTGCTCCAATAGACTCGGCTCCCACAGGAGGACAGAGATGGGTGAGGCCCGGCCGTTCGGCCGCTACTACGAAGACTTCGAAGTCGGCGACGTCTACAAGCACTGGCCCGGCAAGACGATCACCGAATACGACGACCACCTCTTCTGCATGATCACGATGAACCATCACCCGCTGCACACGAACGCGCACTACGCGGAGACGCAGACGCAGTTCAAACGGAACGTCGTCGTCGGGAACCTGGTGTACTCGCTGGCCTTGGGGATGAGCGTTCCCGACGTGAGCGGGAAGGCGATCGCCAACCTCGAGGTCGAGTCCTTGAAGCACACGTCGCCCGTCTTCCACGGCGACACCCTGTACGCCGAGACGAAGGTGCTCGACAAGCAGGAATCCAAGTCCAAACAGGACCGCGGGATCGTCAGCGTCGAAACCCGCGGGTACAACCAGGACGGGGTCGAGGTGCTCTACTTCCGGCGGAAGGTGATGGTGCCGAAGCGCGATTCCTATCCGGACGAGCAGCCCGGGCGTCCGACTCCCAAAGAGTGAGCCGTTGAACTGGGTTGACCTCATCATCATCGTCACGGTCGGCCTGGCCCTCTGGTCCGGATTCTCCCGCGGCGCGCTCCTCCAGGTCTTCTCGTGGGGCGGCTTCATCGCCGGCCTCATCCTCGGCTCGCTCGTCGCCCCGCTGATCGTCGACGCGATCAACCCCGACAACACCACGACGAAAGCGTTCCTCGGGCTCGGGCTGTTCCTCGGACTCGCGTTCCTCTTCGAGGCGCTCGTCGCCGCGCTGGGCATGACCCTGCGCAAGAAGATCACCAATCTTGGTGCGCGGAAGGTCGACCAGATCGCCGGCGCGGTGATCGGAGTGTTCTTCGCGCTGATCGGCTCCTGGTTCCTCGGCTCGACGCTGAAGCGCGGCCCGTCGCCGACGATCGCGAAGGCGGTAAAGGATTCGGTCGTCCTCGGGGCGCTGGACGACGTGCTGCCGCACCCGCCGGCGATCCTGGCGGAGATCGGCCGCTTCCTGGACCGCTCGGGGTTCCCGGACGTCTTTGCGCAGCTGAACCCGTCGCTCGCGCCGGGCGTCGCGCGGGCGCCGGCGTCGCTCGCGAACGACAAGGAGATCAAAGCGGCGGCGGACGGCACCTACAAGATCGAGAGCCTGGGCTGCGGCGGGCGCGTCGACGGCAGCGGCTTCCCCCTCGACTCCCGCAACGTCATCACGGCCGCCCACGTCGTCGCCGGAACCACACGCACGCACGTCATGGACGCGTTCGGACGCGAAGACATCCGCGGAACGGTCGTCTACATCGACACCGAGAGGGATATCGCCGTGATCCGGCTGTCGGACGCGCCGCTGCACGTTCTCCAGATGACAACGCGGGACGCAATACGGCGCAGCACCGGCGCGGCCATCGGGTACCCGGGGG
Organism: Actinomycetota bacterium; assembly: GCA_049273905.1. Taxonomy (GTDB): domain Bacteria; phylum Actinomycetota; class AC-67; order AC-67; family AC-67; genus JBASRP01. The sequence goes on along the minus strand of JBASRP010000138.1, from coordinate 15,180 downwards.
GCGGGCCGCGACGCATCTCGCCGGCACGCGTGCGCGCGAAGACCGACGCGGTCGGGCGCGACATCTACAACCGGAAGCTCGTCTCCCGCGACGTGTACGTCCTCTCCGCGACCGTCCGCCAAGGCAACTCCGGCGGGCCGTTCGTCGACGACAACGGCGTCGTGCGCGGGATGATCTTCGCCGCGTCGGCCGACGACCCGAACGAGTCCTACGCGCTCACCTCCGACGAGATAGCGCGCGCCTACCAGATCGCACGGACGCGGACGCGCGCCGTCGGAACGGGGAGCTGCGCGCTTTAAGACTTCTCGGCGCGCCCGGCGATCAGCACGGCAAGCGAACGGCCCGGATTGGCGGCAACCGAATCAGGGTTCGCGACGCCCACGACCGAGAACAGAGTGTTCCCGACGCGGAAGAGGTACGCGACGCCGGGCAGGGCTGTGTCCTCGAGGCTCGAGAAGTGGAACGCGAACGACTCCTTGCCGATCTGCGCGAGGATCGGCGTGAGATCCTTCGCGCGTTTCCTCAAGCGGGACACGTAGAACGTGAACCCCTTTCGCGCCGCGTCCGCGTCGCGCAGCACGATCGCCGACGTACCGTAGAGCGCCGAGCCGAACGGCGCCTTGGCCGGATCGGGCGTGAAGTTCGCGGTCGAGAACGTCACTGTGTAGGCCAGCTTGAATCCCAGCGATCGCAGCTTCGTGCGCACGTCGTCCGCACTCACGAACTCATCGAGCCGCTTCGGGCCGACCTGATCCGTGTTGACGGTGGTTCCGGCCGGCGCGGCGGTCGCCGACGGCATGATGCGCGCCAGCTCCGTCGCCGTGATGTCGGGCTCGCCGGAACCGCAGGCGACCAAGACGAAGGCCAGCACAGGGAGGAGGTGCGCGCGTCTCACGGCGCCCGACCGTACGCGAGCGTTCGGGCCCTTGTCTAGGATGTTCGTATGACGGTGCGTCCGCACGCGATCGTCCACTACCACGAGATCGGGCTGAAAGGCCGCAACCGATCCATGTTCGAGAACATCCTCGTGCGCAACATGACGACCGCGCTGACCGGCGCCGGTACCGGCAAGCCCCGCAAGCTCCCCGGCCGCATCCTCGTTCCACTCGAGGCGGACGCGGATCCGGCCCTGGTCGCCGAGCGTCTGACCCGCGTCTTCGGGATCGCGAACGTCGGCCTCGGGGTGGGTGGGAAGATCGACGCCGACGCCTTGAAGGATGTCGCGTGGGACGTCGTCCGCGACCGCGACTACGCGACGTTCGCCGTCCGCGCACGCAAGGCCCACTCCGATTTCCCGCTGTCCGCGCGCGAGATCAACGAGAAGGTCGGCGCCCATCTGCTCGAACGCAGCGGTAAGCGCGTCAACCTCTCCGAGCCCGACCTCACCTGCTACATCGAGATCGTCGGGGACCTCGTCGTGGTCTACGCGGATCGCGTGCGCGGCGCCGGGGGGCTGCCCGTCGGTTCCTCGGGCAAGGTGGTTGCGCTCGTTTCGAGCGGCATCGACTCGCCCGTCGCGGCCGCGCGCATCATGCGTCGCGGCTCGCGCGTGGTGTTCGTGCACTTCCACTCGCAACCGTTCACGGACGCCTCGAGCGAACGGCAGACCGCCGAGATCGTCGAGATCCTGACGCGCTACCAGTACACGTCGAGTCTGTACGTCGTCCCGCTCGCGCCGTCGCAACAGCTGATCGCCGCGTCGGCACCCGAGTCGCTGCGCACGTTGCTGTACCGGCGGATGATGATGCGCATCGCGACGGACATCGGAAACCGCGAGAGCGCCGGCGCGTTGGTTACCGGCGACTCCCTCGGCCAGGTGGCGTCGCAAACCCTCGAGAACCTCGGCGTCGTCGAGGACGCCGCGGGCCTCCCGGTCCTGCGCCCGCTCGTGGGTCGGGACAAAGAGGAGATCGTCGCGGAAGCGACGATGCTCGGAACCTTCACCGTGTCGAGCGCGCCCTGTCAGGAAGCGTGCGTTCTGTTCGAACCGAAACGCCCCGCAACCAAAGCGACTATCCCGCAAGCACGTGCTGCGGAAGACGGACTCGATCTAGATGCGCTGGTCGCGGAGGCCGCAAAGGCCTCAGAAGTGCGTACGTTCCGTTTTCCCTGACCACCCCGAGTGGTTCGAGCTGCGGGGTTGCCTTCATGGTGAATGACGTGTACTTTTCTCGACCTCGGAGAATCCGGTATGCCTTCCCCACGGAACTCCTCGCGAGGCGGCACTAAGACCGCCGTACGCAGCTATGCATCTCCCTCCCTGGAGGTGATCGGTCAATTGGAGGTCGCGAACTCCCTTTCCCAGCTCGAGGCGCGGCTCGATTCCATCGAGATCGATATCTCGCGCGTCATCGCAAGCCGTGAAGAGGATCAGCGCCACGTCTCGGGGGAGATGGGCGTCATGCGCGCGCGCGTCGAGGACGCGCTGAACGCGGTGACGGAAACGGCACAGGATCTTCGCAACGCGTGGGTGTCGATCGATCAGAAGATCACCGACCTCGTCGACGGTCGTGTGGGCGATCAGCAGCGGACGCTCGAGGCGCTGCGCGCGCAGTTCACGTCCGGACTCGAGGCGACGCGGATGGCGATCGAAGCCGCCGAAGCGCGGCTGCACGGCGAAGTGGAAGCGCTGTCGGGAACGAACATCGAACAGGTCCGCGGAATCAGCGATCTGGTCGAGCAGGCCCGCGTGCGCATCGACGAAGCCGTTGCCGGCGTCGAAGGCCGCGTGACAGAGGTTGTCGCGGATGCGTCCGCTCCGCGCGTCGACCTCGACGAAGAGATCGCAGTGATCCAGGCGCAGCTGCGCGACGAGCTGATCACGCGCGAGAAGCTCTTCGAGGAACGCATCGCGGAGGTGGCCGAGAGCGTCAGCGGCGTCGCGTCCTCGTTCGACATGCTGATGAGCAAGCTCGCGGGCACCGAGGCTCGGGCGATGGGCTCCAGGGCCGGTACCGACGCCGGCATGGCGGTCCTGACCCAGCAGGTGCGTTCGCTCGAGGCGCGCATCGGCGAATTGGCGGAGACCGTCGCGACGTCCACGACCGAGAAGATCAACGCGATGTCCGGGCAGGTCACCGAAGTGCGGGAGGCGATCCTCCGGGTCGCCGAGCGCGTCGGCTCGACGGCCTTCCTGACAAGGCGGGTCGCCGACCTCGAGGTCCGCCTGGCCGAGATGAACGCCAAACTCGACCGGCCCGACTCGATCTAGACAAGGACTCCGCGCACCCGGCGCCGAAAGCGCTGGGATGCAGAAGGTTCTCCGGGCCACCGTCGCGGCCGCGTTGCTCGCGGGGCTCACCCTCACCCCCGGTGTACCGGCGCTCGGCGCGAAGGTCCCGTTCGACATCGACGCCGCGTACGCAGCGCGTTTCGAGCACGACTACACAACACAGTTCCCGTCGCGCTGGACCAACCAGGCGCGAGGAACGGCGTGGCGGACCGCGCACGACGCCGCCGCGATCTACATCCGCGAGGAATGGGCCCGGCTGCTCAAGCCGTTCGCCGCCGAGGGCGCGTTCTCCGAACTCCGTCCCTTCAACTTCGTCGACCCGCTCGGCACGAACCCCGACAACACCGACCCGGTCCTCGGCTCCGGTCCCGAGAACAACGTCCTCGCATTCGTGCCCGGATCCGATCCGCTCCTTCGCAACCAGGTCGTGATCATCGGCGGCCACTACGACTGCGTCGACATCACCGTCGACGGGGGGCTCGATTGCGGGATGCAGATGCCGGCGACGACGGCGGTGCTCGAGGGGCTGGTGCGTTACTGGCTCGCGAACGACATCCGGCCGCGTCGCTCCGTCGCGTTCTTCGCCATCGACGGTGAGGAGCAGTGCCTCTGCGGGTCGGTCCACTACACCTCGGTCGGATCCGTCAACGCGCTGCTCCATCACTTGGAGTTCCCGGCTGCTCTCTCGGTCGTCGCGTATCACGACACCGACATGATCGGCGCCAACTATCCGAACCGGATGTTCGGCCTGTCGTCGAACGAGTTCATGCCGCTGTTCGTGAACGCGGCGCCGGCGCTCGACGAACCCGATCGTGCGCTGGCCCCATTCGCCGCGTACTACCCCGCCGTGTTGAACCCGGTCTTCCTCGCCCGGTTCAAGCTCTATCGCCAGGCCTCGCTCCGCCAGCGCGATCGGTTCTTCGCCGACATGCACGCGAAGTATCCGACGTGGACGTACCGCGACGGCGTTACGAAGCCGCTCTTCACCGACGAGCAGAAGAAATACATCACGATCATCGACGATCCCCTCGACCGCTCCGATCACACCGTCTTCATCGTCGAAGGCGTTCCGGCCGAGATCAACATCGGCTTGAACGACCCGACCGCCGCGCCGCCGGGATGGGTTCCGTATCACCACGTCGGCGAGACGCAGGAGGAAGTGAACCTCATGCGCGGCGGCACGATGTCGCTGAACCGCGACTCGCTCCTGGGGTACGAAGCGACGTCCACGTGGGTCGCGTATCTCGCGGGGGCCGGTGAGGACTCGCCGGCGAGCGAGCCCTTCTTCATGGGAGAAACGGCACCGGCGTCGTTCCCCACGATCGAGGGCATCCGCCTCGACGGCGACACCGCGATCCTGCCGGAGATGCCGCGCTCGGAGGTCGCGGGTACCTGGCGCCCCGTCGGCCTCGACGGAACGATCGTCCGCGCGCTCGAGATAGACCCGAACGATCCGCGCACGCTCTACGCGGCATCGCAGGATCGCGGGTTCCTCGTCTCGCGGGACGGCGGCGCGACCTTCACCGAGTCCAACGAGGGCCTAGGCCCGTACACGTCTTTATGGAGCGTGACGGCCGACCCCGCTCACTCCAACCGGTTGTGGGCCTCGACGCATCACGGCGGCGTGTTCCGGTCTGACGATGGAGGCCGCACATGGCGTGTGCCGCGCGTCGCGGCGGCGGCGCGCACGTTCGCCGCCGACGTGGCGTACACCGAGCCGCAGGTGCCGGTCATGGGCACGCAGCTGCTCTCCGACAACATCGAGATCAACCAGAGCGCCGCCGCGCGAACGGGCATGTGGGTCTACGGATACGACCTCTGTCTCGCGCAGTTCGCGCCCGAAGGCCAGCCGTGCGCGACGCGCGCGGACTGGCCGTCCGAGGGGTACGACCCGCACCCGCCCCTGTACGACCTGTATCGGTACGCCAGCGAGGTTTCGGTGATGGGG
>JBASRP010000138.1:0-5000 GCA_049273905.1 Actinomycetota bacterium | reverse complement strand
CGGCACGATCTGCATGGGCGGAACCGTGTGCCAGGCCCAGTTGATCGACCGCCGCCTCGGCGACTACTTCACGATCGACATCGATCCGCAGGGCCGCCTCGTCGCCGCGTACTCGGATACGCGCAAGGATGGATCGGTCGCACTCGGCGCGTTCTTGCGTCAGTCGAGTGGCGAATCGTTCATCGCTGCCGCGCAGAAAGCGAAAGCGAAACCGACGACCGCGGTGAAGGGCACGAAGAAGACGCGGCCGCTTCCCGCGACGGGAGTGGGATGGCCGTTCACGGTCGCATGGAGCTTCGTCGGCGTCGCGCTCATCCTCGCGTTGTGGCGCAGACGTCACGCGTAACGTGTCGATGCGCGATGAGCGCAGCCACCCTGTAGACTGACGCGCCGTGGCCGAAGTTATGAAATCCGACAAGATCGACGGCGTTTACGTCGTCCGGTTGGAAGCACACCCGGACGAGCGCGGACGCTTCGTCGAAACGTTCCGTCGACGTTGGATCCCCGGTGCGCGCGAGATGGTGCAGGGGAATCGCTCCGATTCTCAGGCCGGCGTTCTGCGCGGGATCCACTACCACCTGTTCCAGTCGGACTACTGGTACGTGCCGAGCGGTCGCACGTTCACGGCGCTCGTCGACCTGCGACCGAAATCGCCGACGTACAAGGCCGTCGAGACCCTCGAGATGGGCGAGCAGAACGAGGTCGGCGTCTACATCCCGCCCGGCGTCGGCCACGGCTTCTACGCGCTGACGCCGGCTGTGATGACGTACCTCGTCGACCAAGAGTTCGACGGCTCCGACGAGTTCGGAGTCCGCTTCGACGACGAGACCCTCGGGATCCCCTGGCCGGACGGCGAGCGGATCGTCTCCGATCGCGACCGCGCCAACCCCGCGCTGACGGAGATCACGGCCGAGAACCTCCCCGAATAATCCGCGGCCGCCCTCGGCGGCCCGCGTTACGCTGGAAGCCTCACCCGACGAGCGAGAAAGAGGCCCTCCTAGCGCCACGACCAGCGCAAACCGAGCCCGACCGGCACCGGCCCGCCGGTACAATCCTCGCCGTATGAGTTCTTTCCTCGAGACCCTGCGCGAGCGCGTCGTGCTCTTCGACGGCGCCATGGGCACGCAGATCCAGGCGGCCAACCTCTCGCTCGACGAGTACTGGGGTAAGGAGGGCAACTCCGAGGTCCTCAACCTCTCGCGCCCCGACGTCATCGCGGACATCCACCGCGCCTATTTCGACGCCGGCGCGGACGCCGTCGAGACGAACACGTTCGGTGCGAACCTCGTCGTGCAGGGCGAGTATGAGATGGCGGACAAGGTCTACGACCTCAACGTCATCGGCGCGCGCATCGCGAAGGAGGTCGCTCAGAGCTACACGGATCGTCCGCGGTGGGTGATCGGATCGGTCGGGCCCGGCACGAAGCTCCCCTCGCTCGGCCATACGACGTTCGATGAACTCGAAGACTCGTACGCCCTTCAGATCAAAGGTCTCGTCGACGGTGGTTCCGACGCGATCATCATCGAGACCTGCCAGGACATGCTGCAGTTGAAGTCGGCGGTCGCCGGCGCCGTTCTGGCGTTCGAGCAGAGCGGGAAGAAGCTCCCGCTGATCACGCAGGTCACGATCGAGACGACCGGCACGATGCTGCTGGGCACCGAGATCGCCGCGGCGCTCACGGCGCTCGAGCCGTACGACGTGATCGACGTCATTGGTATCAACTGCGCGACCGGCCCGGTCGAGATGACCGAGCACGTACGGTTCCTCTGCCAGTCGACCAAGAAGTTCGTGAGCGTGCTGCCGAACGCGGGCCTTCCCGAGCTCCGCGACGGCAAGCCGTACTACCCGCTGACGCCGGAGGAGTTCGTCCGGCACCAGACCGTCTTCGTCAAGGAGTTCGGCACGACCATCGCGGGCGGCTGCTGTGGCACGACGCCGGACCACATCAAGCAGTTGAGCGACGCCCTCGCCGGCACGACGCCGCTCGATCGCAGCGCCGCGACCTTGGACTCCGGCTGCTCGAGCCTGTACATCGCGCAGCCCTTCCACCAGGAGACGTCGTTCTTCGTGATCGGCGAGCGTTGCAACGTCCAGGGATCCCGCAAGTTCAAGGAGATCGTCGGGGCTGAGGACTGGGATTCGACGGTCCGCGTCGCCAAGGAGCAGGTTCGCGAGGGCGCGCACGCGCTGGATGTCTCGGTCGACTTCACCGGCCGCGACGGCGTCCCCGACATGGGCGAGGTCATCTCGCGCTTCCGCACGCAGGTGACGCTGCCGGTCTTCCTCGACTCCACGGAGCCGCAGGTGATCGAAGCAGGACTGAAGCTGCTCGGCGGCCGCGCGGTGATCAACTCGATCAACCTCGAAGAGGGCACCGACGAGGACTCGCGGTTGATGCGCAACTTGCGCCTCGCGCGGAAGTTCGGCGCCGCGTGCGTCGCGCTCGCGATCGACGAGAACGGGCAGGCGACGACGAAGGACTGGAAGCTCGAGGTCTGCAAGCGGCTGGCCGAGATCGCGAAGAACGCAGCCGGGCTCGCGCCCAGCGATCTGATCTTCGACACGCTGGTCTTCCCGATCTCGACGGGGATGGAGGAGCAGCGGCGCGCGGCGCTCGAGACGATCGAAGCCGTGCGCGCGATCAAGAAAGAGATCCCCGGCGCCTTCACGTCCCTCGGCGTCTCGAACGTCTCGTTCGGGCTGTCGCCGGCGGGGCGCCAGGTACTCAACTCGGTCTTCCTGCACGAGGCGATCGAAGCCGGGCTCGACGCGGCGATCGTGTCGCCGGCGCAGATCCTGCCGATGTCGCGCATCGAGGAGCGCCAGCGCGAGGTCGCGCTGGACATGATCTACGACCGGCGCCGCCAGGGGTACGACCCATTGCAGGAGTACCTCGGTCTGTTCGAAGGCGTCGAACACCAGCGCGCGGTCAAGGAGGACCTCTCAGGGCTGCCGCTCGACGAGCGACTGAAGCGCCGGATCATCGACGGCGAGCGCGAGGGCCTCGAGGCCGACCTGGACGAGGCGCTGCAAGACAAGCCGGCGCTCGAGATCATCAACACGCACCTGCTCGACGGCATGAAGGTGGTCGGCGACCTGTTCGGCTCGGGTCAGATGCAGCTGCCGTTCGTGCTGCAGTCGGCGGAGACGATGAAGGCTGCCGTGTCACACCTCGAGCCGCATATGGAGAAGGCCGGCGACGGTTCGAAGGGCCGGATCGTCCTCGCGACGGTGAAGGGCGACGTGCACGACATCGGGAAGAACCTCGTCGACATCATCCTGACGAACAACGGCTACACGGTGCACAACATCGGTATCAAGCAGCCGATCACGTCGATCATCGAGGCGGCCGAGCGCGAGAAGGTCGACGCGATCGGACTGAGCGGGCTGCTCGTGAAGTCGACGATCGTGATGCGCGAGGACCTCGAAGAGTTGAACCGCCGCGAGCTCCACGCCTATCCGGTCCTCCTCGGCGGCGCCGCGCTGACGCGCTCGTACGTCGAGAACGACCTGCGCACGATCTACAACGGCCGCGTTTTTTACGGACGCGACGCGTTCGAGGGTCTGCACACGATGGACCAGCTGATGGCCGAGAAGCGGGGGGGTGCCGTTCTCGATGCCGCGCCGAAGCCGAAGCGCGCGCGCGAGCGCCCGGTTGTCGTCGTCGATCCCGACGCGCCCGCGCGGTCCGACGTCGCGACCGACGTCCCGGTCCCGGCCGCGCCGTTCTACGGCAGCCGCGTCGTGAAGGGACTGAACACGCCCGAGATCGCCAAGTACCTCAACAGGAAGACGTTGTTCCGCGGTCAGTGGCAGTTCCGGCCGCAGCCGGGGCAGTCGACCGAGGAGTACGAGGACTTCATCGCGCGCGAGGCGGAGCCGGTGCTACGCAGCACGCTCGAGCGCGCGATCGCGGAGCACCTGCTGCAGCCGGCGGTCGTGTATGGGTTCTTCCCGGCGCAGTCCGACGGCGACGACCTGATCGTCTACGACCCCGACGAGCCGGGCCGCGAGTGGGTGCGGTTCACGTTCCCGCGCCAGCCGAAACGGCGGCGCCTCAACATCGCGGACTTCTTCCGGCCGGTGTCCTCCGGCGAGATGGACGTCGTTGCGTTCCACGTCGTCACGATGGGGTCCAAGATCGGCGAGCGCGCGCAGGAGCTATTCGAGGCGAACGAGTACCGCGAGTACCTCTACCTGCACGGCCTCGGCGTCGAGATGGCCGAGGCGCTCGCCGAGTTCTGGCACAAGCGCATCCGCGAGGAGCTCGGCATCGCGGGCGACGACGCGCCGACGATCGAGGGATTGTTCGATCAGGGCTACCGCGGATCGCGCTATTCGTTCGGCTATCCGGCCTGCCCGAACCTCGAGGACCAGAAGCAGATCTTCGACCTCCTGGACCCGGAACGGATCGGCGTGGCTTTGAGCGAGGAGTTCCAGCTCCAGCCGGAGCAGTCGACGTCGGCGATCATCGTCCACCACCCCGCAGCGAAGTACTTCTCCGTCGGGCGGCCGGCGATCTCGACCGGAAGCTAAGCCGGCGCTGCTGCCGGCTTCGCGCTCGCGCGCTTCTTCGGCGACTCGAGGTGCATGATCCACGGCCCGCGCGCGCGGCGGCCGAGATCGGCGAACGTCGTGCGTTCGAGGATGGCGATCGTCGCGTCGCGCACCTCACGCCACGTGTCGAGCATCCCGCAGCCGATCTCCATCGGGCACGGCTCGGGTTCGCTGCGCGTCGCGCACGCGATCGGCGCGAGCGGACCCTGGAACAGCCGCACGACGCGCTCGAGGGTGATGTCCTCAGGGGAGTGGTTGAGCCGGTAACCCCCGTGACGGCCGCGTTCCGACCGTACGATCCCGGCGCCACGCAGCTGCGTCATGATCTGCTCGAGCAACGACTCGGGGACATGCGTGCGCGCCGCGATGTCGGCCATCTTCAGCGGGCTCCCGGGCGCCAGCGTTAGCGCCAGCACCGCCCGCGTGGCGTAGTCGGTCTTCTT
>JBASRP010000125.1:0-1944 GCA_049273905.1 Actinomycetota bacterium | reverse complement strand
GTCGTGAAGAGCGCCGACGCCGCGCCGCCGAAATTTCCTGCCAGGTCAGCGACCGTGGACAGCGACACGAGGTGTTGATGTCCGGGCGCCAGATTCGCCGGCGGAACGTATGTGACCCGCCGCAGGTCGGCGCTGAGCGACAGCGTCCCTCCCTGAATGTATGCCCCGACACCGTAGTCGTACAGGATGTTCTGCTGCGAGAGCACGCTCGTGGCGTCGAGCGGCTCGTTGTAGATCCACTCGAAGATCGAGTTGACGGGCACGTTCGTGTCGCCGTACGGGATGCTCAAGGCTTCGATGACCGGCGCCGTGATGTCGGGCGTGGTTCCGGTCGTGAACGACGTGGACGTCACCGGCACCGCATGGCCGGACGGATCGTCAACGCCGTTCACCGAGACCGTAATCAGCGTGCCGGCCGGCAGCGGCCGCTGCGGCGTCACGGTGATCGTCTGGTTCCCGGATCCGAGCGACATCGTCGTGCCGAGCGGTGTGCCGCCGGCCGAGACCGTGACGGTTTCGGGCGTGATCGACGTCGGGTTGATCCCCTCGCTGAAGGCGACTCGAATCGAGCTGTTGACGCCAACTCCGGTCGCGCCGCCGCCGGGCACGATCGCGGACACCGAGGGATTCGTCGAATCTCCCGTGGCCCCGGTGTAGAAGTAGAAGTTGCTGCCGGCGACGGCGTTGCCCTGCAGGTCGAGCAGCTGGCTCGTGTAGAAGACGTAGTTGTAGTTGCTCACCGCGAACGGCGCCGCCGGCGTGAACCGGATCACGCGATTGCCGGCTCTGATTGACAGCGTCCCCGCCACCGGCGCGTTCGTCGCATCGCGCAGGAACACGTTCGCCGACGTGACCGTCGCCGGATTGATCGCCTCGGTGAACTCGAGATCGATGACGGTCGTCGTCGGATTGTTGCTCGAGAACTGGACCGGGTTGGTCCGTCTCAATGCCGGCGCGCTCGTCGCGGGATCGCTGCCGATTGCAAAGGTGCCGTGGTAGGGAATGAGCGCATTGCCGTCGACGTCGCGCACCGCCGCGGTCAACGAGATCTCGACCGACGAGGCGGGTGTATAGGGTATCGACGGCACGAAGACGATCGCCTGATTGGCGCTGTCGACCGTCGTGGTTCCCGAAATCAGCGCGCCGTTCTGCGAGACGAAGATCGCGCCCGTCACCGTCGACGGATTCAGCGGCTTGTTCACGAACAGCGTAATTGGCGTCGTGGTCGAGACGCCGCTTCCGAGCGGCCGCTGCGTGATGACCGACGGACGGCTCGTGTCGACGGCCTGCGACGTCGTGAACGTGCTCGAGAAATTCGCGAGCGCATTCCCGGAGACATCGGTCACGCCGCTCGTGGCAATGACGGTGATCGTCGACTCCGCCGGCAGCGTCGTCGTCAAAAACACCATCCGGTTGTCGAGGGATCGCGTCAGCCCCACTGAGAGCCGGTGCGACCCGGCGAAGAGCGCGACCGTGCTGGCCGTCACGGTATTCGGATTGACCGATTCCGAGAAGGTCAGCGTGACCGTCGCGAACGGCCCGACGTCCGTCGCGCCGTTGGCGGGCGAGACGGCCTGCACCGTCGGGCCATCGACGTCAGGCGTATTTGCCGTCGTGAACTGTGCGAGCTGGTTCGGCAGCAGCAGCCCGGCCATGTTCCGGATCGTGCTGTTGTTGTTGGTGTACCACTGAATCGTCGCGTTCGAGGGGAACGCGCCCGTCACTGTGAAGGTGACGACGGTGCCGCTCGCGTCCACGGAGTACGAGCCTGCCAGCTGAAACGTGCCGACACCGGTCAGCACGGCGAACACCGGGGCGGATCCCGGTCCGACGGCAGCGGCGTTGATACGCTCGTTCGTCGTGTACGTCAGCGCTGTGGTCACCGGAATACCGGCCGCACCGTTTGCCGGCGACCGGCTGACGATCGTGGGCGCGGTCGTGTCC
>JBASRP010000121.1:0-4490 GCA_049273905.1 Actinomycetota bacterium | reverse complement strand
GTACTATCGGGCCCGCTCATGGACCACGTCCTCATCCGGCACCTCGAGCACCTCACCGGCTCCGCGTCCTCACCGCGCCTCGGCTACGCCGTCGAAACCCGCGACCGCAAAGGTCCCGCACACAAGGCCGGCGCGTTCGAGCCCGACGTCGTCCACGTGCAACTGCACGGCGGCCTCTTCGTCGCGCGGGCCGTGGTAAGGATCTGCTGGATCGGCGAGTACTCGCGCATCGACGAGATCCGCCGGCGCACCGAGGGGTCGCCCATCCACGACGTCGAGGACTTCTGGCAGGGACGTCCGCGCGTCGGCTACGCGGCGGTCGCGGAGCTGGTGCAAGAGCGGTGGCTCCCGGCGCCGTTCTGGGCCGGGCCGCGAACCTACGGCTACGAGTGGGTGGTGCTCGACGATGACGCCAAGAAGAAGTCGTGGCTCGAGGAGAAGGAACCGCCGCGCGGCGGCGAGGGGCTCAAGTCCTCGTTCGAGAGCTGGCGTGCCGCGCGATAGGATGCGGCGCCTTCGTTAGGGGAGAGCGTCATGGGCGAGTTCGTCAACCTCGAGATCGACAAGGAAACCAGCGTCGGCACCATCCGTCTGGACCGTCCGCCGATGAACGCGATCAACGACCAGGTCGTGCGGGAGCTCGAGATCGCCGCGCGCGACGCCGCCACGGACGAGGCCGTTCGCGCGGTGGTCGTCTTCGGCGGAGACAAGATCTTCGCCGCCGGTGCGGATATCAAGGAGATGTCCGAGGCGTCGCCGATGGACATGATGGGGCGCATGGGCGGCCTGCAAGCCGTCTTCACGCAGGTCGAGGAGATCCCCAAGGTCGTTATCGCCGCGATCACCGGGTTCGCGCTGGGCGGAGGCTGCGAGCTGTCGCTCGCGTGCGACTTCCGTGTGTTCGCCGACAACGCGAAGATCGGGCAGCCGGAGATCTTGCTCGGGATCATCCCCGGCGCCGGCGGCACGCAGCGTTTGCCGCGGCTCGTCGGCCCGTCGCGCGCCAAGGACATCATCTTCTCGGGGCGCTTCCTCGACTGTAACGAGGCGCTCGCGATCGGCTTGGTCGACGTCGTCGTCCCGCAGGATCAGGTCTACGCGAAGGCCGTCGAGATCGCCTCGCGCTACGCGAAGGGCCCGACGGTCGCGCTGCGCGCGGCGAAGATCGCGATCAACCGCGGCCTGCAGACCGACCTCCAGAACGGCATGCTGATCGAGCGCGAGCTGTTCGTGAACCTCTTCGCGACCGAGGACCAGAAGACCGGGATGCGCTCCTTCGTCGAGAAGGGCCCGGGCAAAGCCGAGTTCACGGGGCGCTGACCGATTTCGAGCCCCGGAGCGGGCGCGGGTATCGTGAGGACTCCATGACGACCATCGAGGAAGGCGCCCGCGCGCGGCTGCACGCCGTGCCCGACGCCGGCGAGGCTCCGGTTTACGACCCGGACGAACTCGACGCTAAGACCCGCAACATCATCTACCACGATTGGGAAGCGACCCAGTACGACGACAAGTGGTCGATCTCGTTCGACGAGCGCTGCATCAGCTACGCCAAAGAGAAGTTCACGAAGGTCGCTCCCGACAAGAAGTACGGCAAGGTCCTCGAGGTCGGCTGCGGCACCGGCTTCTTCATCGTGAACCTGTGGCAGGCCGGCCTGGTGAAGCAGGCGTTCGCGACCGATATCTCGCCGGGGATGGTCGAGGTCTGCCAGCGCAACGCGCGCAACGTCGGACTCAAGAACCTCGAGGGCCGCGCGGCCGACGCGGAGAACCTCCCGTACAAGACGGGGTCGTTCGACCTCGTCGTCGGGCACGCAGTGTTGCACCACCTGCCCGACGTTCCGGCCTCGCTGCGAGAGGCGCACCGCGTCCTCAAGCCCGGCGGCGCGCTCGTCATCGCCGGCGAGCCGACACGCATCGGACACGCGATCAACAAGCTGGCACGGCGCGCGACGGCGAACACCTACAAGGCGATCGGCCTCGTGCGGCCCGGCATGGTGCGCGAGGGCGAGATCCGCAAGGACCCGGACCCGGCCGCCGCGCTCGAACGCCACGTCGACCTGCACGAGTTCCATCCGCACATGGTCCGCGGGTGGCTGCGCGAGGCGGGGTTCGATCCGATCCGAATCCGGACCGAGGAGTTCGTCTCCGGGTTCTTCGGCTGGAGCGTGCGAACCGTCGAGGCTCTCGCTGCGCCCGGCGTTCTCGGTGAGAAATGGGCGTGGTGGGCGTACCGGAATTACCTGCGTCTGTACCGGCTCGACGACGCGATCACGCGCCGCCTGGTGCCGCCGCCGCTCTTCTACAACCTTTTGTTCTATGCCGAGAAGCCCGCGCACTAAGACGCAAGAGCCGCCGGAGATCGCGCCCGATCCGCAGCCGGTCGTTCCCGAAGCGGCCGAGGTTCTCGAGCGCGGCGCGCGCCTGGCGCCGATCCCTCCGCCGCCGCCGATCCCGAAGTCGTTCTGGAAGCGCGTCGGGCGCACGATCCGCTTCATCGTGTCGCACCGGCTCTACACGTGGCGGTACTGGATCCTCGCGATCCGCTTCCTGAAGTTCAAGATCACCCACCCGCACATCAAAACCGAAGGCTTCATCTTCCTCGGACCGAAGGTCGAGATCTACGCGCGGCGCGGCTACGGGCGGATGACGATCGGGCGCTGGTGCTGGATCGGCAAGGGCAACGCGATCCGCTGCCACGAGGGCAACGTGCGTATCGGCAACAAGGTCGTGTTCGGTGCCAAGAACACGATCAACGCATATCTCGACGTCGAGATCGGAGACGACTGCATCTTCGCGGACTGGATCTACGTCTGCGACTTCGACCACAAGTTCGACGACCTCACCACGACGATCAAGAAGCAAGGGATCGTGAAGTCGCCGGTGAAGATCGGGCGTGACTGCTGGATCGGCGAGAAGTCGACGGTGCTGCGCGGCGTGACGATCGGCGAAGGCTCGGTGATCGCGTCCCACGCGCTGGTCAATCGGGACATCCCTCCGCTGTCGATCGTCGGCGGTGTCCCGGGGCGTGTGTTGAAGACGCGCGGGGCCGCGGGTCAGCGCGGGACGTGATTCAGGGACGCCGGCTGCGGTTGCCGAGGTACACGACGCAGATCAGCCCGATGAACAGGAAGGCGCCTATCAACGCGTAGGCGGCCTTGATCTGGAAGCTGCCCGGCGGACAGACGTTGTTGTCGCCCTTGATGCAGATGCCTGCGAGGAGCGCGATCATCTCTTCGATTGTCGCCCCGCCGGGCGTCCAACTGAAGGAGCCGGGAGTCCCGATCTAAGCGGAGCGCTCAGCCTGCGGGTTCGCCGGCCAGGCCGAGCAGGTCGGAACGGCGCAGGATCGCGCGGAGCGGAGGCCGCTCGTCCCGGCGCCGGGTCCGGCGAAGCTCGCGCTCCTCGCGGATCGCGCGCTCGTAGACGTCGACGGTCCGGTCGGCGATCGAGGACCACGAGAACCCGTCGTTCAGCCAGCGCCGCGCGTCGAGCGTGAGCCGGCGGTCGAGTCGGTTGTCCGTCAGAAGACGCAGGATCGCGTCGGCGAGCGACGCCTGGTCGCCGGGGGAGAAGCGCAACCCGGTTGCGTCGTGCACGACCAGCTCGCGCAGTCCGCCGGTGTCCGCCGCGATGCACGGCGTGCCGGCGGCCATCGTCTCGAGCGCGACCATGCCGAACGGCTCGTACAGCGACGGCACCACGGCGAGATCGGCGGCCGCGTAGTACATCTTCAGCTCCTCCTCGGGGACGAACCCGAGGAACTCCACCTCGCCGTCCAGCCCATCGCGCAGCGCGTGCGCACGGAGCTCGTCCTCATGTGTGCCGACGCCGGCCACGATGAACCGGACCGGCACCTTCTCCAGGACGAGCGGCAAAGCGTCGAGCACCGTCTGGACGCCCTTCTCGTACTCGAGGCGGCCGGCGAAGAAGATCAGCTTCTCGTCCGGATCGAGTCCGAGGGTCTTCGTGCGGAACTCCTCGACGCCGACCGGCGCCGACACGGCGTCGAGATCGACGCCGTTCGGGATCACGTCCATCTTCGACGTGGGGTGCTCGAAGATCTCGTGGACCTGGTCGTGCATGTAGCGCGAGCAGGTGATCGTGCGGCGCGACTCGTACGTTAGCCACCACTCGATCTGATGGATCAGCTTGTTCATGGGTCCCGGCAGGAAACCTTGATGCCTGCCGTACTCGGTCGCGTGGATCGTCGACACGAGCGGCAGGTCGAAGAGGTTCTTCAGCCCCGCCGCGGCGTACCCGACCAGCCAGTCGTGCGCGTGGATCAGATCGACCTCTTCGTCGAGGAGCAGCTTCGTCGCACGCTCGAGAACGCCGACGTTGAACTGCAAGACCCAGGGGACCAGCTCGTCGAAGCCGATGACGGGCGGGTACTCGCCGACGCGGATCACATGGACGCCGTCGGTGTCTTCCTCGACGGGCGCGTCGGGGTGTTCGCGGGTGACGACGTGCACGGTGTGGCCGGCCTCGGC